>DATDKS010000065.1:0-18949 GCA_036519825.1 Nitrososphaera sp.
GACTGTTCTTTTGTATTTGTATTACTACTACCCTATCAAGGATATCATGAATCATCTTTAGTATTATGGCTGCGTGTATACAACAGTTAATTGCTTTTTGATTTGTTGCAATTAATTGCAGGAGTTCAAGGTATATATGAGAATTCGCAGCCTTCCTGAATGGAAGGAAAGGGGGAAGCGCATAGTTGGCTGATATTACTACTATTGCACATGATGTACTTATAATCGGATCAGGGCTAGCCGGCCTCCGCGCAGCTATTTCAGCAGCGGCCCTTGATAGAAAGCTGACCATAGCTGTCATTTCCAAGGTGCAAGTAATGCGCTCTCATTCTGTGTCTGCAGAAGGCGGGACTGCAGCAGTGCTCTATGAAGAAGAAGGCGACAACCAAGAATCTCATATTTATGATACGATTAAGGGAAGTGATTTCTTGGCAGATCAGGATGTAGCTGAGCTCTTGGTAAACAGCATGCCCTATGAAGTCTATCAACTAGACCACTGGGGAATGCCATGGTCAAGGCGCAAGGATGGTAGGATAGCACAGCGCAAATTTGGTGGTTATTCATTTCCGCGCGCCACATTTGCGCAGGACAAAGTAGGTTTTTACGAAATGCAGACTCTGTACGATACATGCCAAAAGTATGAAAATATTCACTTTTACAACGAGTGGTTCTGCACATCGATACTGTATGAGGACAACACCTTCCAAGGAGTAACTGCCATCGAAATAAAGACAGGCAACTTTACGATATTCAAGGCGCCCGCCGGCATAATATGCGCAGGCGGAGCCGGTAGGATCTACAGCTTTTCCACGTACGCCTTTTCGTCTACACCTGATGGTCTGGACATGGCCTATCGTGCAGGCCTTGCGCTAAAGGACATGGAATTCGTGCAGTTTCACCCTACCGGCATATTGCCATCTGGCATACTGATAACAGAAGGTGCAAGAGGTGAGGGAGGCTATCTTATTAACAACAAAGGCGAGCGCTTTATGCAAAAATATGCTCCTGGGAAGCTCGAGCTTGCTCCAAGAGACGTTGTGTCGCGCTCGATGATAAGAGAGATTCAGGAGGGAAGTGGATTCAAGCATGAAACCGGTGTAGATTGCCTTAAACTCGACCTTACGCACCTTAAGGCCGAGCGCATAAAGGAAGCACTTGCAGGGATCCGCGAGATTGGGATCAAGTTCTCCGGCACTGACATCATCAGCGATCCTATCGAAGTTAGACCTGTCTGCCACTATATGATGGGAGGCATTCACACTAACATAGATGGCGCAACTGAAATGGCCGGCCTCTGGGCAGCTGGCGAAGTTGCATGCAACAGCACGCATGGAGCGAACAGGCTTGGTGCCAACTCAACATCCGAATGCATAGTGTGGGGTAAGATAACTGGCGAGCTTGCGGCAAGGTACGCAACTGGAAAAAAGGTTGATTCCATCAATAGAAAGCAGGTGCTTGAGGAGGAAGCGCGAATATACGATGGGCTTTTCCGCGGAAGAGGCGCCGTAAACCCCTATGAAGTTAGAAAGCAGCTGACAGACATGATGGATGAGAAGGCGTACGTCTTTAGAAACGAACAGGAGTTGACTAGCGCGCTTGAGAAGGTAAGAGACCTGAAAGGCGCAATGTGGAAGCACGTCGAGGATAAAGCCAAAGAATACAATACCAACTTTATCAATGTAATGGAGACAGACTCGATGCTCAGAACTGCTGAAGTTTTGCTTGTTGGCGCGATCAATCGGCGGGAGTCTAGAGGTGCGCATGCAAGAACCGACTATCCCTACCGCGACGATGCGAAGTTCTTGAAGCATACATTAGCCTATTTTACGGGCAATGGCGGGCCCAAGATGACATGGTACCCTGTGGCTTTTACGCGATATGCGCCAGTTGAGAGGAAATACTAGCATGGAAAGAGAAGTATCTGATCGCAGTAACCGTGAGGGAATGATGGGATGGCTCAATCCTGGACGCTATGGATGGGAACGGGTGTCCTACTGGCTTCAGAGGTTAACAGGTGTCGGCCTGCTTGCCTATTTCATCGCCCACATATATGAAACCAGTCAGATCACTGGCGGGCCTGCCTTGTGGGAAGCATTCCTAGAGCTTACTCAAACGACTCTTGGTCATATTATTCTAATAGTCGTAATCGGAATGTGCGTCTACCATTCAGCAAATGGAATCCGCCTGATATTTACACATGGAGGCAAAGGGCTTGGCAAACCGGGCAGGCCAGACTATCCCTACGACGCAGTATCGCTCAACTACAGGCAAAAGTCTGGCATCTGGATTGCATTGATACTTGCAGCAGTCGCAATGCTATATGGATCATCTGTGCTCTTTGGAGGCGAATAACAAAAAGATGGCGATGCTTCGTGAGAGCCAAATAATGAAAATACACTATATCACAGGCGTTGCGGCAATATTTGTCGTTGCCGTGCATATCATGATGCGCATAGCGATCATGCCATATGGCATGAGTCTTGAATATGAGAATGTAATTGCCAACTATCAAAACATTCCTTATATCGTGCTGCTTGAATCGATACTGGTGCTCGTGGCGATCCATGGGTTTAACGGCTTGCGCGTAATCCTGCTAGAGCTGCGTCAGAGCAAGAAGTGGGAGGACGGTGTGACAGTCTTGACGATAGCAGCAATGATTGCCTTAATATCTTACGGTACGCGTACTATCATCATAGCTAACGGTCTTGGAGTCGAATAAACATGACTGAACAATTAATCGAAAAAATAGAAACAATGGAAAAAAAGCATGAAAAGGAAAAGCACCAAAGAGAAAAAGAGTACCCAAAGAGCTCTGTCACTTTAAAGATATACCGAGCTAACAGGCGCGCCGGTGAAGCTCCCCACTATGACAGAATAGAGGTGCCGGTACAGCGCTGGACTACGGTACTTGATGCACTACTGTATGCTAAGGCGTACAAGGACCAAAGCATTGGCATCCGCTATTCATGTAGGATGGCATCGTGTGGTTCGTGTGGTATGAAGATAAACGGCATTCCCCGCCTTGCGTGCTACACCAAGGTATCAGAACTTCAAGGAGGAGAAATAACTGTTGAGCCTCTTTCTAATTTCCCACACATACGGGACCTTGTGACAGACTTTTCCCAGTTCTTTGCGCATCACCGCAACGTGGAGCCATATATACAGAACGATAACGCAGACTTGCGGGAAAAGAACAAGCTGACAGAGTTCATGCAGACTCCCGAAGATGTCGACAAGTATCTGCAGTTTTCATATTGCATCAAGTGCGGCCTGTGCTACTCTGCCTGTCCTACAGTGGCCACTGACACCCAATTCCCCGGGCCTCAGGCTCTTTCTCAGGCGTACCGTTACTTTATTGATAACCGTGACGCCGCACCCAAGGAGAGGCTCGACATAGTAGACAACAGGCACGGCATATGGCGCTGCCATTTTGCCGGCTCATGCAGCGCAGTCTGTCCTAAGGGCGTAGACCCTGCGCTTGGCATTCAGCTGCTGAGAGGACATCTTCTGGGGTACTCAAAAAATGAAAAGAAGGTAGCAGAGCTGAAAGAAAGGCTGAGAAAAGACGCTTAGGCGGCCGGTTTCGGTGGGTACTTGCTCTCGTTCACTTGCTTGTTTATAGCATCGGCCATGAAGTGGTTGCTGACATTTACGTTTACTCCGTCCACGCCATACAACTTGTAGATATTGTCCCGAACGTCCTGTGCTATCTTAAAGCCAAACACCGCAGGGCAAAATGGGCTTGTCAGGTGCAAGTCAACCTTGACCTTGCCTGAATCAATGTCCACCTTGTCGATAAGCTCAAGCTCCATTATTGAAACTCCAATTTCAGGGTCGACTATCTTGGTCAGTTCTTCAAAGATTTTTCTGCGAGTCTGCTGTATCTGCTCTTCCTGACTCATTATATAAGAATCTCACGGATACTATATTTAACTATTGTATAAAAAAGACAACATAACAATGCCAAGCATTATTAGTAAATTAGTTGATTTATTAAAACCATTAGACATAGTGGTGCTTCATGTGCCCCCCAACACCACAGCCATTAGCTTCGGTAAGAGTTGTGAAGCTTGATAGTTTAAGCTCTCCTAAAGTCTATATAGACAAACCAATATCGCACGGCCATGAAACGTACTTGTGACAGATAGCTCGGTCTCGGCAAAATGTTCAAACTACGGCAATCTGCGGACCGCAGATCAAACTCTGCATATTATGTGGGATCACTAAAAAAGATCTTTCAGTAGTAGTCAATGATTTGGTCCACCTTAAAGAGAGAATTACCCACCTTGCGGTAAGGTCCCAAATAATCAAAAAGTACTTTATTCATAGTGCAATTGCAACATTTTCAGGCGCGCGTCTACTCGACTAATGACAAACAATTTGTTACTAGGTATCGGTATGGGTGTTGCTCTCGAAGCAGCATCATTGATTTTGGGATTAATGGCCTCGACAAAGATAGTAGACCGTAATAGCTCAGACGCATAAAAGCCGAATTCAATGGAGATTCAATTTCCAACAAAACACGAGAATAGGCTTAATATCGATAATCTATCGATAATCCTACTATAAGCCTACAACCTTAAAATAAAGCGCTTGTGGTGCACACTTGATACAATGTATGTATAGGTCCCGTCCCACCGACAAACTCAAGGACGATGTGCTCAGGTTCCTCTCTTCAGTGGACCAAGACCATTCGATATTGTATTATGACATCATTGGAAGCGAGGCGCATTCAATAATGCTCCATGAGATGGGACACATTACAGATGGCGAATTAAAAAAAATTCTATCTGCTCTTGAGGAGGCAAAGAAAAGCCCGGATAGCATCTGGACCGAAGAATATGAGGACATCCATGAAGCCCTTGAGGCGTTTGTTATAAAGCATTCTGACATAGATGCTGGAGGCAAGATGCATACTGCAAGGTCAAGAAACGACCAAGTGGTGCTCGATATGAGGATGAAGATACGTGATGACATCAACGAAATTTGCGGGGCTCTTGCCAGCCTAGTACAGGGACTAGTGCAGAGAGCAGAAGAGAGCAAGCAGGTTCCGATGCTGATGTATACCCATTTACAACAGGCCCAAATAGGCACCTTCTCGCATTTCTTGCTATCGTACGCCTATGGCCTCATGCGTGATATGGAGCGGCTGTATCTGGCATATCATAGGATAAACCAATCGCCACTTGGGGCATCCGCCATAGGAGGCTCATCTATCACTATCGACAGGAAAAGAACAGCAATGCTCCTTGGTTTTGACAGCATCATAAAGAATTCTATTGACGCCACCACTTCGCGAGATGCATTCTTGGAATACGCTTCAACGCTTGCGATTCTCACAAGCACAATGGGAAGGATGGCAGAGGATTTCATCATCTGGTCAACCACCGAATTTGGCTACATTGAGCTTGCCGAACGATATAGTTCAACATCAAGTGCAATGCCACAAAAGAAGAATCCTGATCCTCTAGAGTTGACAAGAGCAAAGGCAGCAATAGTCACTAGTAACCTTGTGTCAATTCTGGGCATAGTCAAGGCTCTGCCGTCCGGCTACAGTCGAGACTTACAGGACATAAAGCCGCCGTTGCTTGGAGCTTCTACTGTAACCCTCGACACCATCAAGATAATGGACGGTGTGGTGAGGTCATTGCAGATAGACAAGGAACGGATACGGCAGGCTGCAAGCACCAGCTACGCAATAGCGATAGATATAGCAGAGCATCTTGTGATGCAAAATAAGATAGCTTTTAGGACAGCTCACAAAATAGTTGGTGCTCTTGTGGGCAAGGCTGCAAACAAGGGCAAAATACCTCTTGCTAAGTTAGAATTTGCTGATGCTGCTTCAGTCCTAAAAGCCCATAACGTGGACATCAAGGCAGACCAATTGATGAAAATAATCAATGGAATGACACCTGAAAAGTCGCTTGAATCTCGAAAATCATCAGGGTCACCTAACCTGCTAGAGCAAGAGGAGATGATAAAATCGTTGTCCCAGGGCATAGCCAATTACAGCGCTGGAATCCAAAAACGAACCACTATGGTCAAGGGCTCATTTGAAAACCTTGAGAGGATAGTCAAGAATTACCTTCAGTAGTGACTATTATCGCATCCTGCTGGAATATTTCGCTGGAATTCGGCATCTGCTTGTCCGCCTCTCGGTGACTAATGAATGAAACAGACCGCAATACGTTATTTTAGATGCGATAACGTTTATATTGTATCCGAAAGCAGTTAAATATTGCATAAAATGTCACTAAAATCAGAGGATCCAAACTACTACGCGCATCAGTATAACTGGATGGGGCAAGCTGGGCCAGATAGAAAAATAAGGATCCTCGACAGCACCCTGAGGGAAGGCGAGCAGCATCCTGGAGTCTCATTCACGATTAAGCAGAGGATCCAGATTGCGTGGATGCTTGACTCTTTTGGCGTTGACCAGATAGAGATAAGTCCAGTGGTGTCGCCAGATCACTTTCAAGCAACCAAGACTATAATCAAGCAAGATCTCCGCGCAGACATCATGGCGCATACTCGGGCGATCAAGTCCGATATCAACATTGCAATCGACTGCGACGCGACTTGGATTGCAACCTACATGGGGATTTCCGACATACACTTATCTGCAAAGCTAAAGATAACCCGTGAAGAGGCCAAGATAAGGGCATTAGAGGTCGCAGACTACATCAAGGCACATGGGATGAAGGCAAGATTCACAATGGAAGACGCTAGCAGGACAGAGCCACAGTTTCTCATCGAAATGTGTAAGGAGATGAACAAACGTGGCATCGAAAGGATAAGCATACCTGACACTGTTGGTATCATGCGCCCGCGAGGCATGTATAATTTAGTAAAGATGGTGTGTGACAGCATCGACACAACCAAGACATCTATTGATATGCACTGCCACAATGATGTCGGTCTGGCACTTGCAAATGCCCTAGCAGGATGCGAAGCAGGCGCTGATCAGATTCATACTACTATAGATGGCTTTGGTGAACGCACAGGAATTCCAAGCCTCGCGGAAGCGGCGGTCGCGTTAACTCTTATTTACAAGTCAAATAACAACCTAAGATTACACATGTTAAGAGACCTTTCAAAGACCATTGCAGAATATGTAGATCTTTCAATCCCTGAATCAAAGCCTATAGTAGGTGACAGTGCGTACAAGCACAAGGCCGGCACTCACCTTGCTGCGATATTACGCAACCCCGCAGCCTATGAAATCATTGAACCGAGGATGGTTGGCAACAGGCGCAAGATCGTCTTTGGCGAGCTTGCAGGCAAGAACGGTGCCGCTTATCTTTTGTCCTTGCTTGGGCTTAAAACAGGCAAGGAGGAAGCAGAGACTTTAGCTTGTGGCCTAAAAGAGTTACGAATGGGTGACATACTCGAGCTATACCTTGATGACAGGCTAGAGAGAAAGATACTTAATGATGCTCCCGTAAAGGTAAGCCCAGCAAAGGAGTAGATTAAGAAACATGCTAAAGTGTCCAGAATGTGATGCAGAGATCAAGGTGCCTTCCGACTCAATAGAAGGCGAGATCGTAACCTGTCCAGACTGCGGTGCAAGCTATGAGCTTGTCAAGTCGGCGGATGGCCTTGGCATAAAACCGGCTCAAGTTGTCGGTGAGGACTGGGGTCAGTGAGGCAAGAGGAAGAACAACCCAATCAGTCATCACTATCATCATCAGAGCCTTCCGGTAAATCGATTTTCATTCTATATGACAGCATCAGGTGGGAGGAGAAGGCTCTGTATGAAGCCGCCATAAAGAAGGGCATCAAGGTTGAAAATGTAAACTGCAAGAACCTTGCGATTAACTTGAATGACAAGAATTCAAAGTATAGGGGCCAGGTGGTACTCCAGCGGAGCATCAGCTACTTCAAAAACGTACACTCTACTGCAGCACTTCAAGGCCTCGGGGCCCAGGTGATAAACCCTTTGCATGCGGCAGTAATATGTGGCAATAAGATGTATGCTCACATGGAACTTGAAAAGGCTGGGATCCGAACACCAAAAGCAGCAGCAGCATTTTCAGAGGAATCGGCAATCGCGGTGCTTGATAAGATTGGCTACCCTGCAGTGATCAAGCCTACAGTAGGCAGCTGGGGCAGACTCATTGCGCTGCTGCGCGACAAGGATGCAGCAAGAGCCGTAATAGAGGACAGAGAGCACATGTTTCCCCTATATCAAATATACTATTTTGAAGAATTTGTCAAGCGTCCCCCCCGTGACATCCGAGCAATAGTAGTTGGCAATAGAGTAGTAGCTGCAATATATCGCTATTCGGGAGAAGGCGAGTGGAAGACCAATATGGCACTTGGCGGCCATGCTGAAACATGCCCCGTGACAAATGAGCTTGAAGATATCTGCCTTAAGGCTAAAAATGCAATGAATGGCCATATAGTTGGTGTCGACTTGATGGAGAGCAATAGCCAGGGTCTAGTGGTGCACGAAGTCAATAATACTACTGAATTTAAAAATACCGTCCGGGTTACGGGAATTGATATTCCTGGATTGATGATCGACTACGCACTTGAACAAGGAAAGTAGTTAGCAATTGGTATCACCAAGTTATGCTATAGAACTGTTAAGAAAAGCGTTGGAGCTTTATACTCCATCCAGATCAGAGGCCTCACTTGCCAACATGATAAAGGACAGATGCGTCAACGAGCTTGGCTTTGAACAGGTCAATATCGACAACGTTGGCAACATTGTTGCTATTAAAGGAGCTGGCGAGCCCTGTATCCTACTGTGCGGCCACACAGACACTGTGCCCGGCCAAGTGCCAGTAAGGATTGAGGACGGCTACATCTACGGCCGTGGTGCTTCTGACGCAAAATCTCCCCTGATAGCGATGCTCTTGGCAGCCTCTGAATTTCCAAAACAGAGCGGCACCGTCATTTTTGCAGGAGTGGTAGATGAAGAAGGCAATGCGACAGGTGTTAAACAGCTGGTCAAGAGCAAAATAGGAGTCCATTATGCGGTCTTTGGCGAACCTTCTGGAGTTGATAACATCACTGTTGCGTACAAAGGGAGGCTTGAACTACGGCTGACATGCGATGTAGGCGAGAGCGCCCATGCGAGCGCGCCTTGGCTTGCAAAGAACTCAATTGAGGAAATGTATGACTTTTGGAAGGAGATAAAGTCAGAGGTAGGCCGAGTTGGCACTGCAGAGAATAATGCCAAGTCCATAAGCTGTAGTCTCACGGAGATAACAGGGGGCTCCAGCCACAACGTGACGCCGCAAAAGTGTAAGGTAACAATAGACATCAGGGTTCCCACCATAACGACATGTGGTAACGTGCTCGGCACTATAGACGATGTCATTACAAGAGTCGCAGCAAAAAAAAGCATCAGGGCAACCTACAGGATAGAGGACAAGACAGAGCCCTTTGAAGCCGATCACACGTCGCCGCTTGTCAGAGCACTTCTGCTCGCAGTCCTAGATGTGCGCAACAAACGACCTCTGCTTCTGCGCAAGACCGGTACAGGCGATATGAACGTGCTTGGTCACAGCTTCAAGATACCCGTTATCACATATGGGCCGGGTGATGCCCATGCGTCGCATACCGCCGATGAGCGGGTAAAAATAGATGACTATGTGGCAAGCATAGAAGTATACAAAAGGGCTCTTTTTCACCTTTCGCGTCTACATCATCTGAAGAAGAAAAAAAAGGAGTAATATAGCCGGCGACTGCCTCACTGCTTCGTGTTATGGTTTGTCGGTACTGGCATCAATGGCTACCGTGGTTTAAGTATTGCAGCACTAGATGTCTTAAGAAAATGCGATATTGTGTATATTGAAAGGTTCACTAGTGCCCTTTCTGAGGTCGACCTTCAGGGGCTAAACTCTCTACTAGAAATACAGACTAAACCTGTGCAGAGGTGGTTTGTAGAAGACGGAAGGGATCTCTTAGAAGCGGCAAGAACCAAAGATGTGGCGCTTGTTACTTATGGCGATCCACTTATTGCCACAACCCACAGCGAGCTTCGCTCGAGAGCTGTCAAAGACTCCATCAAGACTGCAGTTCTACATTCCGCATCCGGTATTGCCTCTATAATTGGCGAGAGTGGTCTGCACGTCTACAAATTTGGCAGGATGGTCACAATGATGTCTGAGCTTCACTCGGCAGTCACTGTCTATGACACTATTTTTCAAAACCTGCTTGCTGGAAGCCACACGCTGATATTGACAGAGTACAAACACAACGATGATGAAAGCAAAGAGCCATTCTTCCTTGATCCATCTTCTGTGTTTAGAATGCTGATAGATGCAGAACGCGTTCATAAGCACGAAATATTTTCTAACGACACCTTTGCAGTAGTTGCCTCCCGAGTGGGCGTGCAAGATCAAAAGATAATATCAGGCAAAGTTAAGTCGCTACTGAAGGTAGAATTTGGCATCGGTCCGCATTCAGTGATTATCCCTGGTGCACTGCACTTTACCGAGACACAGGCGCTTGCTTCCGTTACAGAAAACATTGATGAGCCCACTGACAATTCTCAAAGCGTTAAAAGAATTGAAGCCCGAATGGTCGAGTGCTATGCTCCAAAAGCCAAGCAGGCGGTCCAGGAGGTGCGCAAGCTTATCCGTGGTGGTGCCGGTGACAACAAGGGGGTTTTTGAAGTACTTGAAAACGCTGAATGTTATCTCTCAGATGCTGAACGATTCCTCAGGCAAGGCAAGTTTGAGCTTGCGGTATTGAGCATCGGATACGCTGAAGGACTCATAGATGCACTGCGTTACCAAAAGGGAATAAATCCTTGGAATACCGATCCTTGATAAGCAGACATATATCTATATATCTTTTAAAAGATCAACGTCGAGAGGCATGTCAAGCGCACAGGAAGAGGGCTTTAAGCTGTTGACTGAAGGTAGGATTCAAGAGTTTAACTCTTGGAGAATGATGGCAAAGAACCTGAGAGTCAAACTGGACTTTAGCAATAGAGACTTCTCCGGCAAGGATATGTCTCGTGCTTTTCTTAATGGTGTAATTGCAGACAGGGCGAGCTTTGCCAACGCGGACATGACTCGGTCAAATTTAGTTCAGGCAAGCTTGAATGGAACAGACTTTCAAGGGGCCAACCTTAATGAAACACTCCTAATGTACGCAGAAATGAAAGAAGCTTGTCTTACAAACGCCAACTTAATCAAAACTAACCTGATGTGGGCCAATTTACAAGATGCAGACTTAACAGGAAGCAAGATGCTGCAAACGATATTTGTTGAAGCAAATCTTCAAAATGCCAAGGTCGCAGATATTGAGAAGCCCGGTGCTTACATAAAGTACGCCAAGTTGCAAGGCACTTCTTGGTTTGAGCAGATTGCCGGGCAACATAAGTAAAAAGAATTTTTTCTAAATTTTTGATTCAAACATATATTATTGATTCTTGCGAATTGGCTATTGCTTGAAATGCCTTTTGTGCCACGTTGTGCCATTCCACCCATGAATTAAATTTCCAAAGGTTTATTAAATATCAAAGAATCCTTTTCATTAGGTATGGGCCAAACTCCTCCTGCAATTGGGGGAAAAGTATCTCGGCGCGACTTTCTTAAATTGATGGCTGCCGCCGGTACTGTCATGACTTTTACGCCCTTCGTCGACTGGGGCAAGTTTTTGCCAAACCCTTCAAGCAATCAGGGCCAGAAGGTTAAGGCAGAGCTTGCAGATGGCACAGTTGTCAACGTGAATAGCTTTGAAGTTAATCATTCTGACGTTATCATTTATCCCAAAGGGGATGATCCTGTGCTGAACAAGGAATCGTTTCGCACATGGCAGCTGATAAGGCTACCGAAAGAACTTGGAGGTGACAAGAAGGATGCTTCTGCCTTTAGAGCGTACAGCATGGTCTGCCTGCACCTCTGGTGCCTTTGGAAGTACTGGCCGGAGGAGGGCAGAAAGAGAGGTGAATGCCCGTGCCATGGAAGCATGTATGATCCGGCGACAGGCCAAGCGTTTGCAGGCCCCGCTTCATTGCAGGGACCACCCTCAAACGTCCTTCCAAAACTTGACCTTGAAGTTGATCCTAACGGAGATGTCTTGATACTTCCCCCTACGTGGGACCCCAATGCAAATGGAGTAGTTGGATATGGGCGCTACCTTAAAGTATGAAAATAGCTTTGTAAGATTCGTCCGGTGGGTGTACGCCGGAGTAGATCGAACTATATTCATGGGGATGAAGTTTACTTTTCCCGGAAGGTTCGTTAGCCCTCTTGGTTTCCTTGGCATGCTAACCTTCGTCATTTTTATCATACTTGGCATCACTGGCGCGCTGCTCATGCTGTGGTACGAACCCATACTTGATAGAGCATGGACTAGCGTCCAAAAAATCAACGACACAATCCCATATGGGTTCCATATACGCAACATCCATTATCACGCATCAAATGCGATGGTCATGATGGCACTTCTCCACATGTACTACCAGTACTTCAGTGGTCGTTACAAAATCAGAAACGAGATACTGTGGGTCACAGGCATAATAATCGGAGTCTTGACAATTCTTGAGGCGTTTACCGGCTATGATATCATTTTTAGCGAGCGCGCGGAGCTTGCAATCTCTATTGCTGCATCGCTAACCAATTCAATACCTGTGTTGGGGCCGCAGATGAGGGAGGCATTCTTTGGCGCAGGATTTCACGACTTCATCCTGAGATTCTACACGTTCCATGTATTCATGCTACCTATAGCCCTGCTTGGGCTCATGGTAGTCCACTTTCCACGATTCATGGTATTTGATGTGCCAATGGTAATGGCAATCTCAGGCGCAATCATGCTGACAGGTGGAGTATTTCCAGTTGGTCTCGGGCTGCCTTTTCAACCGGAAACGCCGCCGGGCATTACAGTTCCAGAATGGTATCTTACTGGGCTTTACGCGTTTCTGCGTACTATGTTCGACAAATTTACCACGGGTGTCGCCTGGCCAGGGTTATTCATATTTTCACTACTAATTATTCCATTTATAGACAAGTACAAGAAATTCTCTTGGAAGGATAGACCAATTATCACTGCTCTAGGTATCACAAGCTTGGCACAGATCATTGTAACCACATACTGGGGATTCTATATTGACCCTGACAGAGATAAGGCGCTGCTTGAAAGATTGGTAATTGATCCCATATTCTTTTATCTAGTTATGATATTGCTCGTCCCTCTGTCATTTGGGTTTACCTACATGATGATCAAGCTGGCCAAGCATGCGGAGGCAAACGCCAAGCTTCAGCCCAAGAAGGCACCCAAAGGTTCAATGAATATCTCGCAAAAATGGCTGTATGTATTGTTTGTAGTGCTCCTTGCTTTCCAGGTATATCTTAACATCTCTGCGTACTATGCAGTACTCCAAGGGATGAAAAACTACTCACTCTTCATAATAGGCATAATGATGTTAGTCTTTGCAGCTATGTTCCACCTCTATAGGTACGGAAGGGCTCTTGCAAAAGCACCCCCACCCAAGCCGGTTCCGCCGACCGCATCTAAACCAGCAGCTGAACCCAAGCCCGTACCTGCTGCTACCACGGCGGAAAAGCCATTAGCAACTCCGCCAGCCGTCGCTGCAAAGTCTAGCTCTGATCAGAAAGGGCAGATGCCTTCACAACAACAACAACAAAAGCATGCAACAACTGGCCAAGGCGTCACTGGTACGACGGCTGCACTAGCAGCGGATCGTGCTCAATCTATGTCGACGGCCAGCAGCATCGAGGAACCTGACAAAAGACCTCATTAACAGGCAAGCTTTATATGTGAAAATAAGATCTTGAAGTTTGAGGTATGGCGAACCATGCTGGCGGCATTAGCGTCATTGCTTTTGTTGTTGCAATTGCTGTAAGCATCGGCTACTACCAATTTGTCTTCATCCCAGAGGCCAACGCAAAACCTACGCTCCCTGAAGCAGTGCTTAATCCTGCCGAAGACGTAAAGGTCAACATTGCACAAGGTGCCTCTCTACCAACTAATGGCCAGTTTTTCGTTCCGAAGGAAGCGCGTGGAACAATTGGACTATCCAATAAGGTAGTATGGACAAACACTGATGTGACTGGCCACACAGTAACCTCTGACAATGGCTACGTCGATAAAATCAATGGCGACTTTGACTCGCTTAAGGTGCTAGGCTCAGTTATCAAACCAGGCGAAACCTTTGACTTTACATTTACTGAGGTTGGAGAATATCCATATCACTGCGAGCCACACCCGCACATGCAAGGGGTAGTTAAAATCGTAGAGAACTTCGCTTAAGCTTTTACTATTCTTAAGTAAGCGATGTCACTTACTACCTCTTTATGCTCTTGTATTATCGATACGCGAAATTTAGCGCCAGTGTATTCATCTGATGGAACATGGTTCGTGGTGGCGGTAAAATTGATGGTATTTCTGCCTGCAAGCTCTGACTTAAAGATTGATAGTCTTGCATAAGGATGTCTGATATTTTTCCCGTTAAGGCTAGTGTATGAGAATACGTCACTTGAGTTCTCTATTTGGGAATTTACTACCACGCTGTCAAATCTTCCGCTATAATTGATGACCACAGTGCCATGCAGTTCATTGCGTGAAGCTATGGAACTTTCAGCCAAGGAAATTGAGACATCCTTCTGTGTGTTCAAGCAGCTAACAAGATCTTATGAGGGCAGATTTAAATCAATTTGATGGTTGGTGTTTTATAGGCAATTTTTTTAGCTGATAACCGAAATTACTGGATTGCATTGAAGTATACGCATGTCTCATGGGTCGATCCTGGGAGAATATATATCGCTTAGCATTTTTGCCCAGGATGCAGATGTAACAATATCTTTAAAGAAATTGGCCCGTAACTGTGAGTGATATTGAAAAGTCAAATCTTGAAGTTAGAATGTACGTCAAGCGCCAGGTTTTAGTTTGCTTGCCATTCTGCCTCTTGCATCTACTACATTGATGTGTGTGCGTAAAAGATCTTTATAGCTCTTCAGCAACTTTATCTGATCATCGTAGGATTCTTTGCGGATCTTAATCATTGTCTCTTCAAAGAGCGGGACCGAGGCATTGACATTATCTCCTAACGAGCGAATATCTTTTGAATCAACTGTAGTAGCAATATTGATAGTTTGCTCTTGTAGCCGTTTTCCTGTTTCCTTTGCAGAATCTTTTGCCCCTTTGACAGCTGTCACGATAAGTTCTTTCAGTGATTCTCCTGCTTTCCTAGCTTCGTCGGAAACCGATATTTCCTCCTCTTTTGGAGTTTGAGTAGAGATTATTACTGCCCTAACCGAAGCATTGGAAGGTACTAAGGGCGATTGTACTGCTGTAGAGGTGGTAGTATCTTTGTCAGAAATAGTTGTGTTGATGGGAATGGCAGCAATTGTAGTCGTTGCTTTTGTCTCAGATTCTCTCCAAGGGGATTGCTCTTGCCCTTGCGATCTATCCTTTTGTTGCTGCCTATTAGTAGGTGTTGTAATGACACTATCTTTCGATCTTGTCTGTCCTAAAAATCTACTTGTTTGCAGCGATTTATGCCGTGCACTATGAGTAGCAGCAACAATTAACACTATAGCCAATGGAATGGCAGCGATAGATGATGCTACTATCACTGTTCTTTTGTTTAGCACCATTTTTTTTCTTATCATTAGTCTCTTTGTTGAAATGTAGATATCTATCCATTCATTTAAGAATTCAAGGTAAAATAATCAAGAATAATTATAACATGCTAACAAAAGTCTTGGTTTGTTGAAGAAGATGTGGATCATTTATCTATGAAATCAATCGAGTCCTCTGGCATAGTGTTGCCAACTAAGTTATTACAGCACGAAGAGGATGACTAAACGAAAAGATGGCACTTGTAGACTATCTACTGGTGACAGAGGAAGAGCAGGAGGAAACAAGCAGGAGGGAGGAGTAGAATCATAGGAAATTTGTGATAAATTGGTTAACAGAACCATGTGGCAGCGTAAATCATAGAGAGATTGACACTACCTCCACCATCATCAAACCTGAGATCCTATATACCTTCTGTGAATGAATCTATCCACTAAGCACCTATTATCCCTGCAATCCCGATATCGTACATATTTATGCATAGAAAGAAATACCCATAGAAACATACATACTCGTGCGTATGTCTGCATTATGAGATAACCCCATTATGAACGCCGACTATTTTGAGATAGATAGACTGATAGAAGATCTTGCCAAGCTCTACTCCACTGCATGCGCGACATCTTGGTTTAAAATGGGGAGTAACAAGCGCCCATCTCCGGAAGAATTCCGACACAAGGTTGTGGATTTCATGAACCACTTTGAATATACGCTTGCCTCTTTTCCACGGACACCGGAAGCCGATAAATTCAGGGAACAGGCAAGGAAAAGCCTAGAAAAAGAAACTGCAAAGGTGCTTGCAGGCGAGAATAAAGACGTAGAAAAGCGCTACAAGTATTATGTAGAGTACAGCTAGATTTCTTTTTGCAGCTGTCTCGTGAAAAGTATCATGAATCTAGCACGCTCTTGAGCAATTTTCTTCGCAGTTTCAGTGTACATAAAGTCCTTTAATTTCAGCAACTTTATATGAAAATAATCGAACGTCCACTGTCTGTCCTCCCGCTCTCTGCTAGATCTTCAGAACAGGTTGTCAGCATTGCAAAATGTCCTGTTTTCTGACTCTCCTATGCTAAACGTACGCTCAATCCCTATTGCCCCAAGCGCGTCAAGCCTGTCTGCGTCCTGAAGTATTCTTCCTTCAAGACTTGCTGGAACCCATCTCTTAGAATAGCTGTGAGTCCGAATGCAGTAAGAGATCCGGTTTATCTTGTCCTGCGAGTACCCCCAGCCTTGCAGGATGTTTTTTGAAGTCAGCGCTGTCGGCTGACGACCTTGAGAACTTGGAACTTCCCTCACGTTAGACAACAAGGTTATGCCGCAAGACTGATAGAAGCAATATCTCCACATGAGAAACTTATTTGACCCAATAATTCCACTCATAATCAAGCTTCTCCTGTCCCTTAGCAACAGCAGCATCTCAAGTATCGAGGTCAAACCTACCGTGATAGAAGTAGTATATTATTAAAGCACATAAAAATTCCTTCGTAAATATCTACAGCTATATGGATAATTCGCGTCCCCTGAATGTAGAAATTGAACCGACATGTAATCCGGGTTAGTTATAAGTGCAGCGGTATCAACGCACTGCAAGATATACTGAGAAAGAACAGACTAACTATGGTGAGCAGTTGTTATAAGATATACAATGTTTGAGACTAATTAAGATGTCACCTAAATTAGCGGTCTTGATGACCACATTAGCTCTAGTGGGAGCAGTAGGTAGCCCACTATTAGCAGCAGCCACAAACGGCAACGACGACGACAGAGGCAACGACGACCCAAGCAAAGCAGTAAGCGTAGAGAGAAACAACTCGATAAAGCAGAGTAATGACATAGAGCAGTACGCATGCACAAATGACCAGGACAACGAGGCAGACAATGAGGACGGAGGAGACCAAGTAGCAGTTATTGGCGGTGGAGATCAAAGCAATGACTGTACAGTAGTCCAAGGCGTATCTGCTAGCAATGATGCTGCCATTGTCGATACAAGCACCAACGACATAGCTGCAGTCCTTGCTAACGTCAACGTAGATGACAGTATCCTTGCTGGCCTAGGTCTATAAGATAAGAAATAGAGAGATAGACTGAACAACAACAACAGCAGCTGCTGCTGTAAAAACACACAATCATGTGTGGTGTGGGAAAAAACCCCACATCATTTTTTTGATTCCTATTCTTCTCATTCTCCTCCCTTGTTTGTATATATCTTCTCAACTGCCAGTCCAAAGTAATAGAAGAAAAAAGGAGATAGGTTGGTGACCTTAGATAGAGCGGGTTTAAGAGAGGATGCAGATCAAGCAAACACACCGTCGAGCACTCGATCAACCCGTCCTTGTATCTTAGCACCAAGATCTTATTCAACTATTTTGATCAAAATCATTGCCGAACTGGATGAAGCCAGCATAGAAAGACATACTAGTATTATTGTTGAATTGAGAGAGACACGCACATACTGCGCATTATGCATTAACATGGTTCCATAATCCCGTTTAACGTCCGGCTCTATTGCAGTAATAATAGACATGCAGTATAGAAGCAGAACCGAAATAGTCACCCAGATTCTAGAGATAGTTAATGACTGCAACGGCAGCAGCAGAAGCCCCTTTGGCGACGGCGGTGTTTCAATGACCAAGATAATGTATAAGGCATCTCTTAACCATGTCCAATTGCAACAGTATTTAATGATGCTTACTGAAAGGGACTTGATTAGGGTATGCTGGACAAACACTCACATTTAAGACTGCTGAAAAGGGTCTTGACCTTCTCAAAGCCTACAATCAGATCGACCATCTAATGAAAGAACGAGTGATCTAGATGCAGAGAAGGGAGGTCTGACTGGGCGCATAACATGGATTCTGTTGCTAACTCTTTTTTCTTTTCCTTTTTTGCTTCACATAGCAGGAACTTTAGAATTCTGATAGTATTGACTGTCGTTTCAGCGACAGGTATTATCCTTCTTATTCTTCTTTATCACATCCTTCTTCTTCTTACTGCTGTTATTGACTTTAGCCTCCATGTCCCCAACCTGATTGATACATTCCTTCAGCTCCCTGTAATGATGAAACAGAATCGACATAATAATAGAATGAAGTGACACCAACTGAACAGAGTTAGAGCAGGCTGCGAGATAGAGTCTTGGAATACCGAACATAGCATCAAACTCTTTTAGTTCTGATTTATCCAATGCCTTTCGAAATGACTTCCAGCTGCTTTCTTCATTGCAAGCACCTTTCTAAATGAAGGTATTGTTCTACCATCTACCCATTCTCTATGCTAGCACCACACACACTACCATATCGCCGCCAAATATGTCTTGTAATGGCTCGGTGAGATTTCCAAGTGGGCCGCCATTTTATTGTGTCTGGTTTTCTCCAGATGTAGTCGT
>DATDKS010000066.1:0-22182 GCA_036519825.1 Nitrososphaera sp.
CGGTGCATATACGAGGTGATTCGTCTTTCTAATATGTCCTGCATGAGCAGTGATATTCCTGAGCTGGATAACTCTGTGGTGTATTAATGATAACCTTTATGTCGAGAAACTGCAGGCAACCGAGCTTCAATAAGATATGACTATTCCTCGAGCTGCAACATGTGAGCCGAGCAACAGACCGTCCAAAAGAACTCTCATATTCTTATATAAAGAAGGGGGCTGTATAGACCTCTACGTGCCCATGATGATCATTAGCTCCGACGCACAGGCAATTACCCGTAGCGATCTATAACTACTATACCTTTGAATAGAAACGATTTATTTGATACGACTGATTCATGATGTCTCAATCCTGAGGATTTTTGTCAAATCCCTCCAGGGCCTGTTTTTCGTATTCATAAGAATCAAGAGTGTTCGATGAACTTAAACTAGCTTATAAAGGCGATTTATCCAAACATTTCCGTACCCGGAATTGGAATCTGCGGGATGGACAGATGTGACAATTTAATGTCACTCAGTTAAGGATAAGAAGCTGCTACTGCTCCTGCTTTCTGGGTTTAAGTCTAAAAAAGGTACTAGCGACCAGTATCTGAAGGTCAATCCATATTTCCTAGCTAATCCAGTTTCGAGAAAGGGCCTAGCTCTGAAACCAGTAGTTCTCTGTGCTATATGTAGACATCTTGCCACATTTTGGGCATCTCTCCGTCCTGTCCTCAAGTATTGGTGTCTTGCCATATTCTAATTGGTCTATCTGGATGGTAGAAGAAAAAATATTAGCACATTCCCTGCATTTGACGACCAGAGTCATGTCTGTCTCTTTCTGAGATCAAAGGCGACCTGATATGCCTTCGAACATCTTTTGTAGTTTTTGCAGGAGGTAAATTTGAAGTCTGCCTGTTGATCGCAAATAACTTTTCTTGCATTCTCTGCAGTCTGAATTCAAGGGCACGAATAATAGTGAATGGTGCCTGTCTATTAGGCGGCCCAACAGGAATTCTGGCTTTTTTTGGCTCTTATTAGTTGGCACTGCGCTTATTCCTCAGACCTAGAAGCGTCACCCGCTGGTGCTTCTCCTGATTTTATTTTGGCTTCATACCTATGCATTTCTTTTTTGATATCTTTGCCCACATCTGATGATTCTCGTTTATCGACTGAACTATCTTCCACAGTTTTTTCATTATCTACGTGGTCATTGTCCATTCCATTAATAAGGCAAAAAACTAGTTGAATGTTACGACACCTGATTTTTTCAGATCATTTGTTCAGATAATTGGAAGATAGGCAAGTCTTTCGTCTCTTCGTGGGGAATGAAAGCCATGCTATTACTACCTTATTCCATCTGGAGGAGTTGCAGCAATCCACAGTTGCCGGCAAGTGGAGGTCTGCTAATCTATTTCCATTCATATGCTCTTGGTCTAACTTGCCCGGTATTGGGATCGAACTCTGATTATATAGCAAGAATCACGTTATTCAACATGATAGTTCCCGAGACATTGAAAATCCTCTTGGGTTGAATACACTCCTACTGAAAAGGGTAAGGCGCTGGAGCCAATCCTGAACCAGATGGCTGCGTTCTATATGCAGTACTGTGCAAACATGCATTAAAGGATGGACACGCAAGAAAAATAGAAGAAGTATATCGCTACAAAGTTGTATAGAAAGAGTGTGTTTGTTAGAAAAGTCTTAATCACTTTTGTCAAAATGGTGGAATGTAATCGTATATCGTTACTGAACCAACTGTATAAAAATAAATTATTCGAGGGCACCAACAATCAATACGAGATTGAAAAGGCGCCTATTATGATGATGCTTCATAAAGAAAAAGAATGGATGATAGTTTTCGATTGCTGCTAAGAAACAGTCAGCGTCTTTGTCTCCCCTCTTCTCTTTCATCTGTCGAACCTGTCCTTGCTGTACCTGATGAGGTTGAAGAAGCTCTTGTCATACCCCTGGCGACCTCTTCTGCAGCTCTTGCGTTAGTTGATGCCAGTCTTGTCATATCTCTTAAGTTATCTCTTGCAGAGTCCATTGTGGTTCTCATGGATTCCATGCTTGCCACCATCATATTATTTGCCATCCTGGTTCCAGTCACAAGACTTTCCGCCATAGTAGCAATTGTCCTAGTATACGCTTCAGCCATTGCTGCTGGCAAGTTTGCGTATGGAAACCAAAAGTTCATCATGTTACTTATCACCGGAGTCCATACTGACTGAAATGAGTTAGCAATATCTCTTTGCGACTCAAGAAAGCTGTCCGCCATTTCTCTTGTTGTATCTACCGTCTCTCTTTGAAAGTCTGACATTGCCTCTCTATACTTTGGTATTTCCCTTCTTGTCTCTTCCGTTGTCCGCTTTATACTGTCCTTTGTTTCTTCGATTGCTCTATTAATGGATGCTGAGGCTGCAGCTGTTGTTTGTTGCTGAGCCGTTCCTTCATCTTTCTTATCATCTTTTCTTGAAGCCATAAACAACCATGGTTCCACTGAAGATAAGAGTTTCAACCTATGGTTCGAGTCAGACTCTTTAGAAGACAAAGCACTCTCTCTCTTCTGATATATTCGCTTATTTTTTCAGATTCAGTACTAAGATATATTCACAAAAATGTTTGAGCACCCTTAGTTTCTATCCAATACGATATTGATTGCTGATTTTGGTGCCTTGGGCATAGCTGCAATTATCCAATGACATTTGAAGCTCCAGCGGTAAAACCCTTTTACGTGAGGAGTTTTAATACCACCTCCCGGATTTTTGGTCGCATTGAGTCGTAGTTACTAAGGTTTTCCCTTGAATGCCTCTTTGCTCTGGTTTTCTAACAATTGCCCTCCTCCTGACTTGCTCGAATACTCGTGATTCTTGGTAGATTGTTAAGCAGTAATAACACTTGAGAGCAGGTGTTCTAATCTATCATATGCCTGGTTTTAACAAGTATCGAGGAAGGTTCTCAGCATAAGGCTCCTGCTTCCAGTGACAGCTCCAGCAAAAACCACACCTTACGCAAGCAAACTGACTTCTTTTCTCACATGATTTGCACTCTCCGTACTTGAGTGTTAGATTATCCCTCAGGAATTCATGCAAAGTTTGCCACTCTTCAGTAATGCTACTCACGTTGTCGTTAATAACTTATGGTTGACATTGCTACTACTAGTTACCGCTCTTCTGTATACGCGTCCTAACTTGGGTATGTGGGTCAAGCTGTACCTCAAAAAGATGTCTAAAAAGCGTTATTGCAGCTTGACTATCGCATATGCATTAACATCCGATCCGACAAAATATGGCTTTCCTTCCCTATGGTGCATTGTCAATCAAGTAACAAGGAACTCCTTTATTACAACAGAGCAACAATTGTTCCTTACAAGCTCAGTCGAATTGATATTGTTCTTGGGAAAAAGTGTGGATAAGAATAACAAAGTCTTCAGTACACTTTTGTTAGAGTAATCTGGGACGATATTTACTACTGTTCTACTACACATCCTTAGATCCTAGCTAGCCGCATTCAGTATGTTTGCGCGAAGGACACAAAAAAATGCGTAGATGGGGAATTGCATTAATCCTTATTTTTAATATTCTGCTGCGTCATACTCTAAACACAATCAGGACGTAGCTCATATTCATAATGCTTGTAGTCATCCCTGTTTTCACATTTTGTCAAGAACACATTCTCGAGCTCTTGATTCCATGTAGCTTTCGGATCCATTAGTAGTAAACTTGGTATAGGTTGAGCAGATATAAAATATTGATGTAATTTCTCACTGTACTCACAGTCAAAACTGTTGTTATCCTTCTCAGTATTCCAAGCACGAATAGTTAGTTGCATATTATTACCGTTATATCCGCACATCCTCTGATGCTAATATCATTAGAGCAATATGCCTATTAGAGGTTTTTTGCAATCAACAAGTTGTCACTCTATTGATGCCAAACTCGAGTCCATATGCAGCTCATTTTATCTGTCGTAGTCATTGACGTCAAGGTCATTAATGCAGGATTTTATCATCATACCTGACCCTAAAATATCTCTACGTCTTGCGCTATAGCCCGCCCGAAACTAGTTTCTCTTCAAGCTCTCTTCCAAGCAGTTTATTTGAATATGCATACTTTTCATTCATGAGTGCATCTACATATTTTGGAAATACCGAGCTGTCAAAAGCAGAACCGTGCATTGGACATATCAATTTGGGGCCAAGTTTTTCTAGTTTCTGGACTGCTCTTTTAACAGGTTCTTCGCTAGCAAATATTCCAACGATATTGTACAGTTGAATCATATCTTTTGATAAATCATCGGAAATAACAGGCTTGTGTTGTCCTGGTTGAATGAACAAATCAGAAGTGAATAAAGACTTGGTGTTCTCTTCAAACATCATCATGCTATCCCAATGGTGAACATGTGGAGTCATAATAAACCTAAAAGTCTTCTTGCCTGTTTTCAAGGTTTCATTTTCCCAAAAAGAAATGTGATCAACCGGCACATTATTCCAGCCTGAAAGATTTAATTTCGAAGTCAATTCACTGCATAATAATCTAGTTTTGGGTGCTTTGAGAAAATCCATTCCTCCCCACTCATCACTCTCAAAATGTAAAAATGCAACATGCATCAGCTTTTCTAGCGGAATCACCTCCTTCACTTTCTCAGCAATGTTTTCATACATACCAATGGGGCCTGTATGAATCAGGGTCGGATTCTCATCATCAATCAAAAACTGGTTGAAGGTAATTTGGTATCTTGGAACGAGGCCAGATATTCTGTATATGCCGTCATTTATTTCAGAAATATCGACCTCGACATCTTTATCAGCGTAGAAGGTTCGGCTAACTTCTTCGGGCAATGCCAAAGTTATTTCGAAGTTAGATTATATAAAGAATTTCTTTCAGAATTAAATTTATCAAGTGTGAATTATATAAACCACAATGGGGAAAAAAGAATCCTCTCAAAATAATAGAATCCAATCTTCAAATCTGTAGGTAATCCTGCCATCCTGCAATCATGGTCCTTCTCACATAAACTTTATAGTTACATCAACTCTTGGAAACACCCATAGGGGCGGCGGTTCCAATCTCTCTAGCCCAACTATACTCATGGGCAAGAATATTGCACATCAGGTGGATATTTCGATTGAACCTAGAGGATAGTAATCGTAGTAAGTGACCTATTCGTTTTGTGGTATTATAATATGGCTCTAACCAGGGCTTGCTGACCTCTAAATATTTGCCCATAGAAATAAACTTAAGAGTTACTCTCTCGTTTCCATCTCCTTATGTCAGAATATGAAAAGCTGACAGATGTCATATTTGGAAGGTGGAAGAGCCAGATACTATATGCCGGAGTCAAATTAGGCGTATTTGATATTGCAAGCTCTGAACCTATGAGCGAGTCAGATATAGCAAGCGAGTTGGGTCTCGATCCTGCGCTCTTATATCGACTCTTAAGGGCTCTTGCTTCAATAGGTCTATTAAAGGAGAATCACGGTCGCCGCTTTTCTATAACTTCTATGGGCAAATTGTTACGAAGTGACCACCCCCAGACGCTAAGAGGGGTTGCTCTACTAGAGGAGGGCCCTGAACACTATGCCATCTGGAAGCATCTTACTGTAATGGTCAGGGATGGTAGACAAGATGGATTCGTTCGCGAGTTTGGTAAGAGGATATTTGAGTATGCAGCAGACCAGCCATCCTATGCAGAAGTGTTCAATCAAGCAATGAGTAGTTATTCAGCTAACCAGACAAGATGGGTTCTTGAAGCACTCGCTGGATATGATTTTTCTGGAATACGACACTTATGCGACATTGGCGGGGGCCATGGTCATCTAATATGTAGTCTTCTTCTAAGCCACAGTCATCTTAAAGGCACGGTCTTGGAAATGGAACAGGTTATTGAAGACAAGACCCTACTTTGGGCAAACAAAATGGGAATTGCAACAGAGCGATGTAGCTACGTTGGTGGTGATATGTTCCATAAAGTTCCAAGCGCAGATGCATATTTTATGAAGATGATTCTTCATGATTGGGATGACAAAGAATGTTTAAAGATCTTATCAAAAATTCAAAGGGCAGCGCCCACAAAAGCGCGATTGTTTGTTATAGAGCATGTAGTTCCAGGCCCTGATACTCCTCATTTCTCCAAACTATTTGATATACATATGCTATGCGCCCTTACGGGGAAAGAAAGAACCGAAGAAGAATATCTGGAGTTATTGAAACAAGCAGGGTTTAAGCACGTCAGGACACACTATCCTCCATCAAGAATTATGGGAGTGATTGAAGCGATAAAAGCATGACTATTTTGTGCATGCCAGTTAAGTCATGTGAAGTGAAGGTAGCAAACATGATGATTTAAGCGCTAAAACCAGATAATGTGGATTTAAGGCTAAAAGAGAGAGTTCTTATCTCTTTCTTTCGTACGTTGACATCTGCCAGTTAGCCGACGACGGTTAACACCAACACGATGAGACAGTAGCCGTTATGAAGTTAACAGAGCCCTCGAGTACCATTGAGGTCTCTTTGTCTATCTAAAACGACCTATGATTTCCATACTTTTATAAGAATTAGGATTTCTCATTAGATACAATAAAATCTCCATTTAAGTGTAGGGAATTAAGGACCAGGCAAAACCCTAAAGATATCAAAATTGGTTTGTACACCTATATTTTACATCATAGGAGAAAATAATTATTCAAGGGGTAGAGTCATGATTATGTCTGAAAGTTCAAATGGAAAACCTATAGACTTCGGAATTGTATATTGAAAATGATCTAGCGTTGAGTGAGGAGGATTTTGTCAAGATAGCTAATACAAATGATATTCAACCTTCACAAATGAAAGAAGTCGAAGTTAATGGTCAAAATATCTGCGTAGTAAATGTTGAGGGAAAATACTATGCCATAGGTAGTATTTGCACGCATGAAGGCGGTCCTCTAGCTGATGGCACGCTCGAAGGCTATGAAGTTGAATGTCCTTGGCATAATTCCAAATTTGACGTAAGGACAGGACAGGTGACAAGCCCTCCTGCAAGTGACCCAGAGCCGGCTTATGAAGTAAAAGTAGAGGGCAGTAATATACTAATTAAGATGCAGGGTAAAAGTAAATCTCCTCCTCAGATTGAGCTGACACTATTGGAAAAAGACAATATTGAGAGTACTGATGTGACATCATTTAAGTTCAGTAAGCAAAATGATCAAGGAGGAGGAGCAGAAGACAAAAAAACACCATTGAATTATACAGCGGGGCAATTTGCCTTTTTTGATATAGGTGGAGTGTATAATGATCCCAAAGGCCCCATCAGACATTTCACTATCTCATCTTCTCCAACTGAGAATTTTATAATGTTTAGCACTAGAATCAGAGATTCACCATACAAAAAGAGACTTTCAACTTTACAGGAAGGCGCAAAAGTCAAGGTAAGAGGTCCAGAGGGACAATTTGTATTACATGAGGATTATTCCAAGCCTGCTGTATTTCTTTCTGGCGGGATAGGTGTTACTCCGTTTAGAAGTATGTTAAAGTATGCTGCTGATAAGCAACTGACACTAAAAATAGTAATGTTTGATTCGAATAGGAACCGTGATAACATCTTATTCAAAAAAGAGTTTGATGATTGGGCGGATAAAAATAAAAATCTGAAGATTATCTATACTATTAGCGATGATGAACAACAACAATCATCATCCACTTCAAATGATTGGAAAGGAGAATATGGGAGAATAGACAAAGCAATGATTTTGAAGTACTTAGACACTAACGCGCTAAACAATTCCATATTCTATATTTGTGGTCCTCTTAGCATGCTAAAAGCCATGCAATCTTTGCTCCAAGAGAATTTGGAAATTCCAGGAGAGAGGATCAAGGTCGAAGAGTTCACAGGTTACTGATGATGATGATTGATGTTCAACTGATCGGATTTTGGACTTTTGTTATTTCATCTTTGAGTATGTTCATATCAAGTTTTTATCAGGAGAGCCCAAACCACTCCTATAATTGCTGTATGCTTAGCTACTGACCCTTCAGGATAATACTACTCTCACTAGGTATCTGAATAAAAGCTATTTTCAATGCGTCTGCCAAGTCACCTTGGCAACAGCAACCTACTCTTGTTACGTTATTTTGCATCGTTATTAGCGTTATCATCCTTGCTATTAACGCCCTTTGTAATGTCTGAAAGGGCATAGCGAACCTTGGGCCCCATTCTGTGTTAATTATAGCAATTTACGGTAACATTACTGTACCATCAGTCTTTTAGGGGCAATGGCGCAAAAAGAGAGTGTTAGTTTTTTCAGATCTGTCAATGAGTCACTTCTTTGAAGTTTTTTCTCTCAAATCCCTCTAACCCTTGCTTTATAACAATTACAATCGATGAATGGCATTGCAAACATATCTAAGCAAATTGATTTACAAATGACACGCCTTATAGTACTATACAATAGCTGGGATGAATTGTTCAGCTAAATTGTAATGCTGTTCATATGCATATGCAATCTTAAGTATGCGTGCTTCGTCAAATGGTCTTCCAACCAGCTGAACACCGACAGGCAGCTTAGAATCAACCAATCCCGCTGGAATATTAAGAGCTGGAAGATCAGTTATATTAAAAACAGTTGTAAGCCGGCTCAAGGACAGGTATATTTCTGTAGTCTTCCCTTCGATATTGACATCATTTTGATCTAAAAATGGTGCTGGAATGATGGTAGTGGGAATCAATAAAGCATCATATTCAGACATTCCATTCAAAAATGCATCTCTGATCTCTTGCCTCCCTTTATGAAGAGCGTTGATGTACCTCACGGCTGTTATTTTAAGTCCTTTTTCCAGCATTCTCCTTACATCCTCTCCATAGTCTTGTAGTCTCGAAACCATCCATTCATTATGGATTGCAGCCGATTCGGCCAGTCGTATAGGCCTCCAAGTTTCAAATATCTTGTCTGTTCCATCTAAATCCACATTTGATGTGGTTATTCCACAGACATGAAGCCTATCTACAAACGCTCTAAATATTTCCGTAACTTTTGGTTCAATCAAATCAAAGAAGAATTGCTTTGGTATGCCGATCTTGAATTTCTCTTTGCCACTGTCTTTAATTTTATTACTCTCTCTTGCTTCAGAAGAAGAAATTTCTTTCAAATAATCAGGAACGGGCAGCTGCGTGGAAGATGTATCTTGCTTATCATGACCTGCTATTACCTGAAGTAATGCACCAATATCCCAAGCACTTCTGGCTAATGGGCCCACATGATCAATGGAAGGAGCCAATGGCATCACACCATGTTTGCTTACTCTTCCATAAGTTGGCTTGAGACCAAAAATTCCACAGAGTGAGGACGGCACGCGGATAGAGCCGCTTGTATCTGTCCCGATTGAAGCCAATGACATCCCACTGCTAACAGCTACAGCAGAACCTCCGCTCGAACCGCCAGAGATTCTAGTAGGATCCCAAGGGTTTTTTGATGCTCCATAATGCGGATTGATGCCAGTTATTCCACTTGCAAATTCATGTAAGTTATTGGTACCGATAATTATTGCCCCTGCTGTTCTAAGTTTTATAGCAACCGTAGAATCGTAATCAGGTACAAAATCAGCAAGAATCTTCGATCCACTAGTGCTTCTTACTCCTTTAATGTAAATTAGATCTTTCAAACTAATCGGAATCCCATGGAGGGGTCCGAGATATTTGCCCTGTTTGATGAGTGAATCTGCATGCATTGCTTCTCTTCTTGCAGACTCGTCAAGTATTGTTATGAATGCATTAAGCTTAGGATTTACTTTTTTTATCCTTTCAATAGTAGCATCTACCACTTCTAAACATGAAATCTTGCGAGAAGCTATGAGTTTAGAAAGATGCTGTATAGTTAGATTACTAATATCTAGCAATATCCTCTTCAACAACGTTCCCACCTCTTACTATTAATTTAATATTAGAGAAGTCAACCCTGCATGCTCCCTGCTGCTGTAGGAAGCAGTTTAGTATCTTTTGCGCAAGATAAGAACAATTGCCACTGAGAATTTTCTTCCTTAGTGTAACAAGAAGTTCTTCTGACTTTGAACTCAAGTCATCCTTCGTAAATGAACCAACCAGCTAGAGCTCCTAAATAGTCAAACGACTTCAAATTTGCAGTTAGTCCTACTTCGCCCAGAACTGCATTCATCCTTTTATCCCTGATAGTACGCATGAGTCATAGCCGTGCTTCTTGTTGTCGTGAGATCCCAACCGAATCTTTTTCTATAGGTTTTTCTCCCGAATCCTAAAGGCCCTGTTTTTAACAATGATAGCAATAATAGCCCCCACTGATGAACCAGGTTAATCCAATTGGCTAAGAAAGAAGGACAAGATTCGGGATTGATTGATTGATTGATTATATGCACTAACGAGGCTTTTTTGCTCTAAATCAATTATCCTTTTTTGCTTAGTGATTGATGCTAAAATTATCGGCTTTCCAAAGTCAAAATCCGGATTGCCTTTGACATAGTGATATATAGTTATGTTACTGAGCGGCTGCATGACTAACGATAACTTTCCATATGATTCAGTATCGAAAGCAGAGAATACTACAATTCCAATCAAGGATCTGCCATCGGACGAGTCGCTAGGCGCATTAGAGCCGGTCGCTTACTTTGATGGGGCAATGCCGACTGGCGTGACGGTGTCGCATAGGGGACGAATATTTGTCAATTTTCCAAAGTGGGGCGATGAGGTCTCGTTCACAGTTGCTGAAATTCGCGACGGCAAGTCAGTTGCCTATCCTGATGAAGGGATGAATCAAACCAACCTGCAGGATCGAGCAGCGGCCTTTATGTCAGTACAATCAGTGGTCGTCGATCCGGCAGACCGCCTATGGATTCTTGACACCGGCAGTCCACTGTTCCAGCCGACCGAGTACGGAGGACCGAAGTTGGTGTGCGTCGATCTGACGGCAGACAAGGTAATCGAGAAGATTCTCTTCCCACAGGAGGTGGCTCTTCCGACCAGCTACCTCAACGACATCCGCTTCGATCTTCGGAGGGGCAGCAGGGGTATGGCATTCATCACCGACTCGGCGCAAAAGGGCCCTAATGGCATCATTGTTGTGGACTTGGCATCTGGCGAGAGTTGGCGCCGACTTCACGATCACCCCTCTACCAAGGCAGAGGAATTGCAAACCTTTCTGCCGATTGTAGAGGGAAGACCATTCCTGGAGCATCAGCCCGACGGATCGGTGAAACAAGGAGCCAGCATGGGTTCTGATGGAATTGCGATTAGCTCAGATGGGACGCGCCTTTACTATTGCCCACTTGGCAGCCGCAAACTATACAATGTAGATACAGATGCTCTCTGCAAGAGATCGCTTGATGATAAGGAAGTTGCTGCGACAGTGATAGATGAGGGAGACAGGGGCGGTGCCTCAGATGGACTTGAATCGGATGCAGCTGGGCATATCTACTCGACTAATTATGAACACAACGCGATACTTCGGCGGACTCCCGGCGGACATTGGGAAACCGTAACTCATGACCCACGGCTGTTGTGGCCTGATACGTTGTCACTTGCAAGGGACGGTTACCTATATGTCACAGCGAACCAGTTGCATAGGCAGGCGCGCTACCAAAAAGGGCACGACTTACGCCGTAAGCCCTATACACTTTTCCGCACTCGAGTAGGCGAACATCCTGTCCTGCTCCAGTAGGTCTAGACAGTTGACAGGAAGAGCGTAAACGTCCCTCATTTTTGCTTGACTACATCCAATAAATGCGGCTAGAAGGGGTCAATCCACATTACATTTTTTTACAATTACAATAAATAGGGCCAAATTCTTTTGCTGAGCAAATTTTTGATATACGTCTTTGTTCTTATTCTCTCTTGTCCATGCCAACTAGAGCATTCAACCATGTTGTATATCCTTTGCTGACATAGACTCCGCGACGCGGTGGTATCACGATGTAATTCAAATGACCAATTTGGTGGAACCGATGGAAATAGCTACGGACGAAAATGAGGAGAGAAGTATGATCCGCATCTTGCTACACTTGTGAGGACAATCATTGGATCTAGGCTTGGAAAGTTCAAGGTTTGTCATATGAGTTCTGCAAATGGGGTGGGAATCGAGCTTTTACAATTCATGAACCTGCTGCTGAGTCACTTTCAGAAGAAGGACATAATTTTGAATATTGGAAAACAGGATACTTTCATATTGCGTTGACCAAATGCAACATTGAAGGGCTTGCCGATAAAATAGCATCGACTGCAGGTAAGTGGAGAACCGATGTAATGGAACTAGTTCCTGGCTCTGACAGAAAATTTTGCTTTTGCGAGGACCCATCCGGCAACATAATTGAAATCTATTCACATGGCTATGAGCAGTTTTGGGCTAACGCTAAGTTTTAGGCCCGAGCTTTTTGATCTCCATGGATCTTGACTCATGATTAAGCATCGCCAAAGGATTAAAAAGAGTTTTGTCGTTCTAAAAATTGCTTGTTGCTCTGCTCGGCTCGGCTTCTTGAGGTAGATGCCTCGCAAACTCCTTTAAATCCATGACCAAGCCATAATAGTCTCTTACAATTTCTAGCGTTGACTCGGAATGCTTAATGTTGCCTGAAGCTGTGGCATCTGAAATGAGTATGACATCATATCCTTCGTTGAACGCATCTCTCAAAGATGCCTCTACGCATATCGAGGTATCTATTCCACAGAACATAAGAGTATCGATACCAATACTTTCCAACCAGACGCCAATTTCAGTGTCTTGAAATGCCGAATCACGTCTCTTGATGACAATGTGATCCATTGGAGACGGCTTGATTTCATCCACAATGTTTGCATCCCATGTGCCTCTTACACAGATAGGCTTTTTGCGTATCCTCTCTTCCCTTGACTTTGGAAGTATTCTATGGGTATTTGTTAACAAGTCGATGCCAGATTTTTCACGTACGGCCTGAGTGTAAAATATTGGTATATCGACGGTCCTGCAAAGCCCTATCAGTTTTGAAATATTTGGGATAACTTGCTGATAGTGGGAAATATCCATTCTAAGTTCGTCGTATGAGCCGCCTTTGCTTACAAAGCCGTTTTGAACGTCTATTACTATAAGCGCTGGATTAACATTATGACCTTGGATGTTGATAATTGTCATATAGGCACTAGAAGGTCGAACTGTATTAATAAATCTGAAGTAACTAGCTAATCGCTAGCAACAACATCGATGTTATAAGATGAGTCAGTAAGAAATTCCGGCCTAGCTCCATGCCAGTCCTTTAATGTGAGAAGAATTTTTCTGTTGTAAGGGTCAAGCGTAGCTTGGAATCTTCCTTTGCCCTTTATGCCATGTTCAAAGGCAAAGTGGCCGTATTCAGGCAGAAGCGACCCTTCTATCTGAGGGTTAAATGAGACCTTGTTTTGCAGCATGTCTAACTTCATTCCAAGCATCATTTCGCGCAAGGCATAAATGTACATACTAATAGACCACGCCTGCAAGATGCACGAATTGAACGGATCCGGTTTATCTCCTTTGTACGTTTCTGCAAACATGCCGTTCTCCGCTAGGATCCGTTCAGCCATGCAATTGACATAGTAGAGTGCCTGCTCTCTCCTTCCTGCTTTGATTTCGGCTAGCGCGGCCCATCCTGTGACAAGAGGCCAAACAGCCCCGTCATGATAGAGAGTAGGATGATACCTCGGGTCTAGGTTGCTGAGCGTTCGGACACCCCAGCTAGTCGTCATGTCCTGTTGCTCAATTCTTTCAAGCACGGATCTTTTCTTGCGGGAATCTCTGGCAGCGTCTGTGAGCAAAAGCACCAAGGCGTTTGGTCTTATACTTGGGTCTTTGGAGCCATCCCTTCTTATTGTATCATAATAAAAGCTCGTCTCTTCGTTCCAGTATTTATGATCAATATTAAGCGCTAAATGCTCCGCCTTTTGCTTCCATCTCTTGCGGTTGTAGCTGTCCCCAACTATGCTTGCTAGTTCGCTTCCAATCTTCAGGTTTTCGTAGAATAAAGCCTGAACGTCGTTTGCGCTTTTTCTCCTATCTATGTGATCCATCCAAGTTGAATCACGGATAGGAAGCTTTTCCGCGGTCCCGGTAAAGCCGTGGTCAACCAAGCCGTCTCCATCTATGTCTTTGAGAAACCCACAATCGATGAGTTTCTCGATCGATTCCCACCTTTTTTGCAGATATGCAACGTCGGCTGTTGCCAGTACGTACTCTCTTATCGCCCAAGGAAAGAGAAATGTTGAGTCAGCAGAGCCAAAGGTAGTAGTGTGCAAAAAAGCCTTCCCACTTATTATCATTGGAAGCTCACCGGCCACTTCTCTCTTTGTGGTATTTAATGCCTGATGCTTGAGAAAATTGTCAATGACAGCGCGGCCAAATCGGTAACTGCCAACGGCAAGGTAGCCTCGCAATGACCAGCCAGTGTCCCTTGCCCAATAATTTGGAAAACGCGGAAGACCTGCGCATATCCCCTCTCCAAGGCCATCGTACTCAGCTTTCAGATATAGCAAGCATGTCTTGGCCTTTTCATAGGCTCTTAACAGTTTTGATATCTGGAGGTTCTGTTTTTCTCTCAATGGAGAACTGATGGTGAGCGTGGACGACGAGTATCTCTTGAAAGAGTTTTCAGTCTCTTGCAGAAGCCTACGGCAGTTATCCCTCATGAACCGAAATTCTTTTAGGCAATCGTTGGCACTTGAAAAGCTGCCGACTCCAATAAGCGCAAGTTTGATAGTTTCGCCTTCTTCAAGCTCGATATCGTACGAAAGCTCAAGGTCATTGTTGAAAGAGTCTGTCAAGATCCTGCTTGGCTTTAAATTTTTTGGCATGACGCCTATAACCCCAAAATATTGCACTTTGTCTTTCTCGGTAGCTCCAGCGGAGCTTATCTGCAGGCAGCTGTCGCGCTTTTTGAACTTGGAGATATTGCTCTGCGAGATGGCAGCAAGCCCGTAGCTTGTGATATTGCCGTCAATTAAAAAGTGAAAGCGAACCTTCCTTGGTACTTTTCGTTTGATAGGCATTAGATCACGGGCCGTTTGAGGCATCATGCTCATCTTTATCTCCATTATGAACCCTCTATTTTCATAAGGCACACACAACCTTCTTTCCACGTGCAGGCCCGCTACATCGTGATCTGTTGTAAGAACACCGTGCTCGTGTCTAGACGACAGGGCAAAATTTGGAAGGCGCTTGCGGACACCTTCGTCTATAGACACTTCAACTATTATCCTTCCAAACGACCTTGAGGGAGGAACGTACAGCCCTCCATTGTCATACCGTACACCCATCCAGGTCCAGTTAGCAGAAAGCGATCCATTTGCAGAACAGACGATGTAGGCTTTTTTCCCTGATAACACAAGAGGAGTAGTGAAATTCTTGAACATTGTGTCTCCGCTTGAAACAGCAAGATCGACGTATGCTTGCGAGTCAGGAGTGATATGGATTCTTTCCTTCTGATAGCCAGAGATATAGTCAATAAACGTAAACGGAATAGTTATTTCTTCAAAGCCTTCAAGCTTGCTCATTATCACTATCTTATGCTTTACGTTGTCGTCCAAACCTGCATCTTTGATTACCAAGAACCTTGCACTCTGATACGGCTTGAATGCAATCGGTCTGTTTTCAGAGAGAGTGGCTGCGTTAACCACTTCATCAGAAGTAGCGATAAAGATCGCGTTCCTTTGAACAGGTATCTCGTCAACGTAAATGTCAAGTGAAACAATGTTGCCGCCAAGGGGAACTGGAGGATTCAAAAGAGAAAAAATAAATCCATGCTGTTTATCTTCTCCGTTGACTATTATCACATTTTTTAGGCTGCCCCGTACATATGAGAGCAAAGTGTGGGTATTGTCAAGTGTTCTTGTTATTTCCTATCCACCCTAGATGAAGTAACAGGAGCTAGACCCAACAAAGTTACTATACAAACAACAGTAATATAATTTTTAAGTGTTTTGTGTAACTGAATGTAGCGCTACCTAACCATCCTTTGAACAATAATTGTACATACTAACGTCGCCATTTAGAAGATGAAAAAAATCGAATCTCTCCACGCATTGACTATATGAGCACATGACGTCACTCAAATCATCGTCTCTCGTATGTTCAATTTGAACAAAAACTCCCTTAGGTGTAAGAGCATTTTTTTGCACAAGATTTCAAGAGATCTTTTGTTGGTCATATATTCATCCCCCATGAAACTAATGGATTTGATCAGGGGGAAATGTAAATGATCTTAAAGGATGTTTGATAGATCTGTGTGTTAATCATGACGACAACGATCCTGGCAGGAATGCAGGACTCAATTCTTGTCCTCGAGTCTTCAAAGGTTGGATGGAACGTTCGTGAGTCTATGGTGGGAACTCACCCAGAAAGCATAACATTCGATCGGGTCAATCCAAACCGTGCATACTGCGGAACATTTGGCGGGGGCTTATTGAAAACAGATGATGGTGGACAAAATTGGGATAAAATTGGAATGGCTAACCTCTCCACTTCAAATGTGACCTCGGTTTCAGTCAGTCCGCTAGAAAGGGGATCCGAGGGATTCAACGTAGTGTATGTGGGAACTGAGCCGAGCGAGTTCTATAGATCCGATGACGGAGGCCAGTCGTGGGAAAGAATGACTAGTCTAAACAATCTGAGCTCGTCTCAATCCTGGAGCTTTCCTCCAAGACCTTGGACTCATCACGTGCGCTGGATTGAACCGGATGTCAATAGTCCAGGTTATGTTTTTGTTGCAATAGAGGCAGGAGCACTAGTTCAAAGTCATGATGGCGGCAGAACTTGGATTGATAGAGTTAAGCAGGGGCCATATGATACTCATACTTTAGCTACGCATCACAAGGCTCCTAAACGAGTATACTCTTCTGCAGGTGATGGCTATTTCGAGAGCTTTGATTATGGAGAAACATGGAACAGGCCGATGGCGGGACTTAAGCATCATTACGTTTACGGACTTGCTGTTGATCCTCGTGATCCCCAAATTGTGATTGTCTCAGCATCTTCCGGAGCTTGGCAAGCGCATTATGCAGGACAAGATGCCGAGTCATGTATATACAGAAGATCTGAAGACGACGAAGAGTGGGAACTGATTTCAAAGGGTCTACCTGAACCAGGCGGAACAATTGTTGAAATCCTAGACTCAAGTTCGAAGAATGGAGGAGACTTCTATGCTCTTAGCAACCGCGGAATTTTTTGCTCTATAGACTCGGGCATCTCATGGAAAGCGCTTGACATCGAATGGCCAAAAAAGTATCTTTCACAACATCCTTGGTCAATAACAGTCCAAGAAGAATAGTCGTAGTACATTTTGTCTTCAGCCATAGAAAATTACAAAGCGACAATAAGAATGCCAACGATTTAAGAATAATTCATGATCCAAGATCAGACCTCTCTTATCATTAAAAAGGCAGGCCATATTCTCCCAATTGAACACACATTCCTATAATCATCCCCCCTTCTTTTTAACAAACCTTTCTACCCTGAATACAGATTAACTTTGAAATATCTTCGGCAAAAGGATGTGATTTCCGTTATAATAAAATCCCAAGAGCTAAAGATTAACACCACCATTTCGTGATATTTGGAGTTTAGAAATCCATTGCCCTGAAAATAAATGCATGACCCATCCTGTCATGAAGTCATACGAACCCGGCGAAGATTGGAAATTGTGTTTCATAGATGACATTTTTTGGAATAATGGGGAAGATCCAAATTCCATTTAGATAGGGCATGATGTTCTAACGCTTTTCATAATGGCAGGACCTGGGTCCACTCGACGATGCTGATGGTAAGCAGAACTAATCTTTAGCTTTTTTATAGATAGACATAGATGAAGAGAGAGATTTGCACTTCTCATTGATAGAATTCGATCGAACCTGAGTGAGGATCCTAAGGAAAAAGGTGTTCCAATTTAATGAATACTTTAGCAGATGGGACATACAACATCTTAACAAGAAATAATAATTTTAGTTGTTCAATCCGCTATGTTGCGCGCTCTACAGGTATATACTCACATGTTATAGAGCTGTTTAGACCTGACAGGTCTTACGTTTTTACAATTGGAGATGAAACCATATCTCTTCCTCGTCATTTACAACGAAACAACCTCATCCCGTATAGGCAAGAAATTGTTATCGATATGTAGCCTATTTACTGACGCTCCAATGCATGGCGATCCCATTTGGCACACGTTGCAGCAGCTTCGTAAGTGCTCTGCAAGAAAGTCAGCAAGACCTCATCAGGTAACTTTGCATTCCGGACCACGTCGTAGGGGAGCACGAACTCTCTCATCTCATTATGATAGAACGCCTCAGCTGGCTGGATGGCATAGTCCTTGAAACCTTGAGGCTCGGGGTAGGCATAGGCATAGAAAACGGGTTCATCAACCGGACCCCCGCCAGGCCAGAAACCACAACTACTCACTTCATGCGAGTAGGCCTCGATCGCCACAGAACGGGATAAGTTTGGTGCACCCGGGTGCTCAGGCGCCGTACGTCCGCTAAAGCGGGTAACAGCCAGATCAAAAGCCCCCCAGAAAAAGTGTACCGGGCTCACCTTGCCTCTGAACCGGCAAGCAAACTCCGTAAGTACACCGCTGGTCTGCAGTAGAATACGCCAAAACCTCTGAGCATATTCGGGATCATAGCTTGAATGTTTTTGATCCTTCTCAAAAGGGGTTGGATCCTGCACTTCGACCGGGGTAGTCCAGATGGTTAGAGGCATCCCAAGCGATGCAAACGCTGACATCGTTTCTTGATAAAAGTCAGCTACTGAGCGCGGTCGGAGAGCGATTGTCTTGGTAGAACCTTCAGACGTCTCTATGAGCAGTATATGAGATATGAAATCGAAGTCTATCCTCAACTGTCGACCTTTGTAGGTCATAGTGGATGTTGTAAGTCCTCTAGGCGTGGCATACAGAGTAGCATTCCACCAGTGATTTTGTAGTGGTGTGAGTGCGAGCCGGATTTTGCCGACGATTTGAGTCCACATGTGTAGTGTGTAATAGGTGTCTTTCCAGTTCGCTAGCGGCAATTCTGGCCATAGATTTGTTGTGGTCATTGGATTCGTCCTCCGTTCCACCACCAAACGGCCGGGTCATGCATGAGAGGGTAGTGATTTTCAATGCAGGGTACTAGGCTAATAATAGCCGCGACCATGAACCTGGCTTGGATAATATACGCTAAGGGATGTTCTGATAATCGAGGTTCGCGAACATGTATCATAGTAAGATATAAGGAGGAGTCAGGTATCTAAGATTTTTCTTATACTGAAGAATACTAATCCTAGCCACCGTCACTCTCGCTGTACTTTAAGTAATTCATTGATTACATTGAAAGAGGCAATTTATATAGAGAGAAGGATTTCTTTATGCCGTAATAATATAGGCTCAGGTAAAGAAAGTTCTCAATTAGTGCCAGTATCACTGTTCCCAAAGAATTTGAATAGCTGGTTTATTACAAATTGTGGAAGAGCTTATGGAATCCTGCGTCCTGAAATGGAAGTGTGATGCCGGTTACATTTGCAGCTAAAGCTTGCATTGAACATAGTGCCAAGTTCCCTGGGAAATTACCACCTAAAGCTGGATAAATCTTGCCATCTAGTACAAATGCAGGCGTTGTTATCTTCTCCTTGGCTAATTCTCTGTTTTGGTCTACATCCGCAGGAAAGCTCTATAATATTGAAATGCAGCTCGCATTGCATTTGGAGCAGAGTATTTGCTGACATATTCATCTATATCGGCCTGTGTAAAGGCATCAGGGTTATATGAAAAGCCTTTGAAAAGCCATGAGATACATTCTCCCTCTTTGCCCCTACAAAGGGTCAACTATTGCATCAGAAAGTAACAATGTATAATTGATATGGTTTCTGCTCAGCCAAATTATGATAGTTCCATTTCAACTGATCAAGGTTTGCCTTTTCAAACATCTGCTGCCAGTCATTGCTTAACTTTTTGTGAAGGACATCTCCGATGACCATTTGACTACCCTTTGCAACAGATTGCATTTTAGCTGCAAGATTCATCGTTGCACTAATGATGTCTACATGGGATCTTTCGTGGTCTGATCCGTACCGAACGATCGTGTGCTGTCCATAATCTGAAGTTACTTTAACTTCAATTCCTTTATATCCCATTTGTAAAAGTAGTGGGTTTATAGCGTCTCTTACCACATAGACTATCGACTCTCCGCACATTACTATATTATCAAAGTTCTGACAAGAGAGAAAATAACCGATGGCAGCATCTCCGATAAATTTTAGCACAAACCCGCCAAAGCGTTCGATAATATAAGAGACCTCTTGCGAAAAAACAGTGACAATCTTTGAAAGAAAATCAGGTGTTAGCTCAGTACTCATTCTTGTGGATCCTACCAAATCAACATAAATTACAGCAAACTCTAGCTTTTGAGAAGTATGATTTCTTAGAAACTGGTCTGATTTTGCAACTGCAAGGTGGTGATATTCGAAACCTTCGACTAGAGCTTTCTTTATTCTTTTTTGACTTTCCTTAACAGTATCGCCCATGTCAAAGGGAGTGGATCTCTGCCGTCGCATTTGAAATGTCTGCCTCTTTAGGTATGTTCTCTGATATATCAATATCATGTTTTTATTTCAAAAGAAGGTATAGCTTATGCGTTCAAGGCAACTGCTGTTTCATGATAGAAATTAATTTGCTAAATTACAGATCAAGGTCCTGTCCTGAGATAACACCATAGATTATTTGACAATACAGATGCGTACGTAGGTGTGTTTTGCTGAGCTAATGTATACTAATAGAGCTCGGAAGCTAAGTGGAGAAGTAACTTTTTGATATAATTCCGCTTAAGAAGCTTAAACCTTGCTCTTTAAGACAAAATAAACTGCAGACGGTGAGAGCCTTTGACTAATTCAGGATGATCTATTCTCAATATCGATCTTTCTTAGACTTTGGTTAATTTTTCGTAGTAGCTACACAAAATCACTACGCCTGTAGGCCTCTAGATCCTACGACGGTTGAGGCGGTCAACAATATGTACTCCCCGATCAATAAGCAATCGAAGGAAAATATGGCGCGCTCGGATCATTGTACTGACCGACCGTCATGAGACTGGCTGGCCAACTAATCCTAAAGCCAGTCTCAAGTAACCATCGGACCAAGTCCCCATTGCGGGCCGGCACGAAAAAGCCATGACCAATAATGGCAGGAGCATTTGATACAAGCGCTTTTAGATCTTCATTTGTCTTCGCAACTGCGTGGCTGAAAAAACCAATACCTGCAGCGTAACCTGTGATGTTTCCTTGATTGTCGATGCTCAAACTTGCGAGACCCTGGTCTATCGCTTGACGCAACTCTATTTCTCTTGAAAATCCATGGACCGCAATGCAAAGCCGGTTGCATGCAAGAATATCGTCTATATGAGCTGCACGGACATTATGAGCGTATTTTGACAAGCTACTACTTCTTAATGGATTCCCTTTCATCAGAAGTAATGGCTCGCGCAAGGTGAAGCCACATTTTGTGTAGAGAACAAAGGAGCGGACGTGGCTCGGAGATTGAACAAGTCGCACACGATCATACTGGCGCTTGCGTGCTTCACCAAGCACCGTATCCATCAACGCTCTACCAACACCCCCTTCTGCTGACGGATCTACTGTGAGTGGACCTATTGCTGCAACTGGAGAGGGTGGAAATACATGAAGGAAGATGCTGCCAAGAATCCTTCCGTTTCGTTCGGCCAAAGCACCCCACGAATTTGGGTTGACAAGCAATGTCTTGATCATTCCTACAGCGAATTCGATGGAGGGTTGCTCAGAGGGATAACCGTGAGCTGAAGATATTACCTTATGGGCCTGATAACCTATCTTGCCGCACGCTTCGGCATCCGCTTGCACAATAGGACGGATTGTCAAGCTCATATCTATCTTATCGAAGTAAACTGGAAAGATCATTCCTATTAAAGTTAATGTCCATGCCTTTTGATTTGATGTATTGTGAGAACATAATCTCTCAATAGGCTTGTTCATAGTACGCAGAATGCCCCATGGGGAGATCACTAAGGCCTAAATGCGATTTTTGTAATCTATCAAGATCTTAATAGTTGTTTGACTATGGCCTTTGGAGTGCTTCTAACCATTCAAAATATCACAACGCTCTTGCGGAAAAGAAGATTTAAGTCTTCAAAGGCAAAGATCAGACATTGTGCTCTCCGCGAGGATGGGTTCTTGCTGGGCTGCATTAATTGCATATAGTTCGA
>DATDKS010000067.1:0-8408 GCA_036519825.1 Nitrososphaera sp.
GTCAAAGCGATGTGGGCGCTGCCAAACAGTGAGGATGTAGAAGATGCCAAAAAAATAATGCAAAAAAACCTTGCAAATGAAATTGCAGACACTATTCCGATATCATTATAATATACATAGATTATTTCAATAAAGTCACACTATACCATTCTATACCCAACAGCAAAGCCGCAAGATCGTGTAACAAATGAGATATGAGGCTAGGGAGATGCACACATACAAAGTTTCTCAAGATAAACGACATCACAGGTACAGGTATCAGGCTATAGGATATTTTGATGCAATGGGCAGGCAATATCGGCTCTGAAGTAACAACTAAAGTACATTGCAGTATCATATCGTGAGGGTATTGAACTAATCTTCGGAAGGATTCGAGCTTGCCAAGTGCTGATTCAGTTCTTTCAAAAAATGGTTGCAGCTGAAGCGAGAATATAGAAATATGGTAGCACTAAAAACACTAATCCCGAAAGGAATGCAAGCATGTTAAGCTTTCGTATGAACAACAGAACTGGCAAGGCTTAATACATGCGTTAATCGATTTTCTAGTTAGTGGCATCGATACTAGATCCAGCATCATTGAACCTCAAAGTCGGCTTTGAAATACATCAGCAGCTAGCCACAAATAGCAAGCTGTTCTGCAACTGCAGCTGCGTAGAAGCAAAAGAATACGATAGTTCGTTTGTACGCAAGTTGCGGCCAACTCAAAGCGAGCTTGGTGCATATGACCCAGCGGCAATGTTTGAGTATTCCAAAATGCACATTGTCAAATATCAAGCGGCCCTTGGTTCTAGCTGCCTTGTAGAGGCTGACGAGGAACCTCCACATGATGTCAGCAGTGAGGTACTTGAAATTGCACTGATATTTTCGCTTGCACTCCATTCTAAGATTATGAATGAGATTCATGTCATGCGCAAAATAGTAATTGACGGCTCAAATACCACGGGTTTTCAGCGCACGATGCTTGTTGCATCTGGCGGATATCTGGACATTGCAGGTAAGCGGGTTGGAGTTCAAAGCATCTGTCTTGAAGAAGATGCAGCTAAATTAATAGGGGATGAAAAGGGAGTGCGCAAGTTCGGCCTTGACAGACTGGGGGTGCCACTTGTCGAAATTGCGCTTGAACCAGTAACGGGCAAACCCAGCGAAATCATGCGAGTTGCCCTCACGTTGGGTAGGCTACTGCGAGCAAGCAAGCGCGTTGCACGGGGGCTTGGCAGCATCAGGCAGGACATAAACATCTCAATACAGAATGGTGCCGTGGTAGAGGTCAAAGGTGTGCAGCAGCTCGATCAGCTGGTAAAAGTAATCGAGTATGAGATGCATCGGCAATATGGCTTAATAGTAATCTCACAGAAACTGAAAGAAAAGAATGTGGATATCAAAAAAGTAGGCGACAGAATTGAAGATGTCTCTGACATTCTCGGCAACAAAGTATCTTCAAGAATTGTTAAAAAAATTCTTGAAGGCGGAGGGCGCATCATAGCAATAAAGGTGTCAGGGTTCGCAGGCATGATCGGCTTTGAACCGTATAAGGACATCAGACTTGGAAGAGAACTCGGCAAGCTAGTCAAGTTTTACGATATTGATGGTGTATTCCATTCAGATGAGCTTCCAAATTATGGAATAACAGAGGAAGAAGTTGCAGCAGTCAAGCAAATACTACAAATGAATAACAATGACGCTTTCGTTATCTTGGGAGGTCCAAATGACAGAATCAAGTTCGCTTCTGAGGCAATAATTCTGCGGCTTAAAGCTGCAGTTGAAGGTGTTCCTGCTGAAACTCGCGCAGCAACTCCTGACGGCGAGACAGTATTCTTAAGGCCAAGGCCTGGGGTAGCAAGGATGTACCCCGAGACAGACATATTGCCCATTGCCATCACTGACTCGATGCTTGAGCCCCTTGCAGGTAAGGTCCCAAGACAATGGGATGAGATTGTGAACTCGCTAGCCAAAAAATACAATCTCAACATGAAGCTTGCAAGTCAGATCTTTGACTCTGACTACCTTAAGGTGTTTGAAGAGATTGCATGCGAGACCAAGATAAAGCCAACATTTATCGCAGTTAAGTTGACAGAGGATCTTATCAGCTTGCAAAGGCAAGGATTAGATGCTTCCGTCTTGACAGATGATGTGATAAAAGATATCTTTACAAGGCTTGACAAAGGCTCTATAACAAAAGAATCGGTCGTCTTGATATTTGAAAAGCTGATGAAAAATAAGCCTACCATAGTGAAGATTATCAATGAACAGATAAATGTAAAGGAAGTTCTGGAGACGAAGATCGTTAATGCGGCCATTGAAGCGATAGGCACGTCTTCAATAAGTGACGAAGAGCTAAACGAAGGACTTGACAGGATAATAAGCAACAACATGTCAATAATCAAGGAAAAAGGGGAGGATGCGTTGAGCACACTCATGGGAAGGGTGATGGCAGAATACAGGGGCAAGGCCAACGGTCAAAAGGTAAATGCAATGCTGAAGGACAAGATGAGCAAGATGGTCAACAAGTAATAATGTACAAACCCAAGTCTACTAGGGAAATTTACATCGAATCCTTTTCCATCAATTCTGCAAGCATAGAAAAGCAGCTCTCTGATCAATCAGTTCTACCAGAGGAGAGTAGGACTGTACTAGATTTTGTTTCAAAGATGTATCTCGAAAATGTTGAGAGGATTATCACACTCTGCGATAAGGACGTGATGGCTTTGGAGTATGTGCCAAGCCCGCTCAAGCTGTTCGTTGATTGTCTTACCAATGCACAAAAGTCACTTAGCCTTTCGTCATCAGCGAGCAGACTGATCCGACGGTATACATCAGCATGGGAAGATTGGATGTAGTAGTACTAGCCAATCAGCCAGAAACTTCTTTAATGTAAAAGTCATTGTATGCCCGTTGACAGGAAGATTTAGCGAAGAGAAGGCCGACTTTCATCCTAGGTCGTGGCTGTCGAAATACAGGCGCACTTCATTAGGCTACCTCACAAAGATGTTGTTGTTTTACCATGGGATTGGGATCCTTCTGCTTCTTGTAGTCACGCCTCTGATTGAGCAATTTCTTCCAGACTATGAACAGCCAAGCATCCCAAGGTCACTATCGTCAGTGCTTGCAGCAGGACCATTGGAAGAGACGATATTCTTTGGCATCCCGTTCTATATATTTGGAAATGCCTATTCTGTCCTTGTCACGGGCGCTGTGTGGGTTGGGATACATCTATTGAATACGGACACCCTTTCCATCAACAGTCTTGCGTTTGGCAACCTGCTCTTTGTGCTTCCATCTCTTTTCTTCAGCCTAAGGACATGGGTCAGTGGTAAGGGTTGGTTTTCGGTGATTACACATTCTGCTTGGAACGGTATCTTCTTTGCTGCTGGCTGCTCTTTCGGCGAATTTACATGCACAGCAATTGATATAGACATTAGCACCACAGCGATAAGCATTGCACTGTCAGGAGTATTGCTTGGGGTAACATATGTACTCTATAGGAGAAAGGAGAACAAGGAGCGCTAGCCTTTGCAGTCTAACGAATTCAATATATAGCCCGCTATTTGTGTTACAAGCGAAACAATAATGAGCCAAGCTGAAAATGACGTTAACGTCACCGTAACCATAGGCGACGTCAAGGTTGAGTTCAGCGGCTCTGTGGAGACCGTCACACCTTCTGTGATGAACTTTCTGCTTAAGCAGGTGCCTTCAATGGATCTTGCAAGAAAGATCCTACTCAACTATGCAGCGCAGGAGCTCATTGAGACATATTCCCCTCTCATCAAAATCACACCAGAGGGTCCCCGTGTGGTCCTAGATACCGATGTCAAGCTGTCTGATAAGGATATAGTAGCTCTGCAGCTTGTAGCTGCCAGAATCGCAAAAGATCTTGGCAGGTTGCAGGACAATTCGATGCAGGTATCAGATATTCATACTGCTACCGCGCTTAACCCAAAGTCCATAAGCTCCAGAATATCTGAAATGGTCAAGGCCGGCCACGTCGCACGTGACGAAAAAGAGCCTAGCAAATACAGGATAACGACAGTAGGCATCCACTGGCTCAATTCTACTATAGCCAAAAAGATCAGGCCTGCGCAGTAATGCTATTTGGTGGCCTTTTCTGGATGTAGCGATAATTCCGCATTGTTCCAATTCTTGTCAAGATGTTTTCTCGCACCATATCTGTGAGCGAATGTGAGACTGCAGTCCTGTCGTAATTGTAGCCTCTTCTCGACAACTCTTCATGGACTTCACCAAGCGATCTTTCACTGACAAAATGCCCCTCAAACCAAAGACTTTCCAAGAGGCCCCTACATGTCATACCGCTCTTGGTTGTCACCTTCTGTTGCTGCTGCTCGCAGCCCTGTGACACAACTTCAGGGATAGGCCTAATCTTCAGAGACTCTATTTCTCGTCTCAGCTCATCGAGCTGGTTCTGCACTTCGGGCCCCATAATCTTGTTAGTGTCAAGACTTGAGAGTACGCTTTCAACTACCTGCTTGACCCTGCTCTCAATGCAGACTACCTCTACTTCCCATTCGCCGTGCTTTAGCCTTATCTTGACTTCTTCAGCAGGATGACCGCTCATATTGGTTAAATATACCCCTTAGGCTGATATTGATAAATCTGTTGCTGACCATATTGATCATGTTGAGCAATATTAATATATTTGTGCCCGCAGATATTGTTGATCAACATGAACAATCAAAAAGCCCTCTTCTCTGACAACATCTTGAATCTAGAGGATCTGGATATAGTGACATCAGTGAGCAGGTGCCTTGCTCCAAAGCTTGACTCCCTCAAGGGAAAGAAAATTGTGTTTTGCTATGACGACAAGAAGATGATACCAGTTGATGGATGGGGTATGAGGTCTAATCCATACAATACAACAACGGTAACTACCATCCGACCGATTAAAGATAATGCCCTTGTGGCGGCTATAGACTCTAGCAGTGTCAAGCTAGCCGAGACAGAAGATGGAAGTGTTTATGGCATTAAGTGTGGCGTCGCTACTTCCTATGCGGGCCACAATCTCATGCATTTCAAGATAGGCCCGGTGCTGTTCTATCTAAGCGAAAAGACAATTCATGAATCTGAACTGGAAGAGCGGCTCTCGAGACTTGTGGTCCTAGATGATGACTTGGCGAAGCGTCTGATAAGAGTACGCGTGGAAAGAGCTGTCCAGAAAGAGATTGCAAGCCACTTTACAAATTCAATAATTCTAGTGGACGGCTCGCTCAAAGCATCTATCTTTGAAGAGAGAGAGCGCAGCATAAGCAAGATTTCAGAGAGCAGCGTTCTTCGCAAGAACATGCTTATAGGGATTAGCAAGAGCACCAAGCTCAAGGCGCTTGACAGGGCAGCCGCCCCACTAACAAAAGTGCCAGAACCAGCTTATATTGAAGTTGATGATATCATCAAAAGCTTGATCAGGAACACTGTTGGCAGCAACTTGATGGTCAAGCTGGAAAAGGGCAGCAGCAGTCCTATTTTGCGAGCAGATATTGTAGGCGACAGGAGCCAGTCACTTGGCATGCTCCTTGGAAATGACGTAGTGGCAGGTGGCTATCCCGAAACGCTCAGGCTTGCACACCACATTTCCACGTTCACAAGTACAGAAATGACCTGCCTCCGGAGCCACATACTAAACAACTATTACGTGACGGAGCTAGCGGCAGACGATATACGCAGAACTCTTTTAGGGTCGATATCAGTATGAAGATACTATCAAAGAATGGCAATGAATTGCTCTTACTTGCCATGAAGGAAGATTCAGCTGCCAAGGGAGACTACTTACTCATAGAGGACAGGAGCAGGAGCATGGTTGTACAGGTCTATGATGAAGAGTATCTTTCGTCTCAGGCTTTAATTGAAGACATTGTCAAAGAAGAGGTGGTCAACGCATCAAGCACAGAGAACCTACACGACCCACTTAACATTGGCAGTCTATCTCGGTTGGTAAGAGATGCAAGAGTATTTCGCGCTAAGATAAGAGCATCAGTCAATGATGGGAAATTATCAAGCGACGTGACGTGGCTTCCTTCAAGAGTGGAGTCCAAGATAAGGCGGATTGAGATGAAAGAGCTTGATTCTTTGCTTGGAAGGCGTGGTGTATTTCCAATCCCACTTGGCAGAACCGGCCACGAAGAAGAGTTTGAAATTTATGCAGAAGATTTGGACGGCAAGCTGACTGTCATTACAGGCAAGAAAGAATCTGGCAAGTCACATCTATCCAAGATGCTTATCAAGACACTCGTGCAATATGGCGCCTTTGTGGTTGTATTTGACCTGAACAACGAATATGGAGGCCTTGGATGGAGCCGGCCTGGTGTCCCTTCTTCAATCCACAGGCAGATCAAGGTGCTCGAGCCGGGTAAGACACTGAGGTTTACACTTGACTACTGCGGTAAGACAGCGATATCTGGAATGCTTAAAAATGCTCTTGACATGCCTGCCGCATCTTTGCGTGAATTTTTGCGGATATGGGACTGGTGCGAAAACAAGCAGTCACTTTCAATAGATGCGATAGGTAATGCTGTCAACACCTGGAACATCAACGAACTTGTGCGAGACGCACTAGTGTCTCGCTATCATGTCATTCAGTCCTCACGATTATTCATCAACGGCGAAGGAGGCCTGCAATTTGAGGACATGATTTCAGGCAAGAGCGGCGCGGCCATGGTAATCAACATGGGCGAAGTTTCTCCTACGGTAAGAAGGATGGTCGTCGAGTTAGTGCTGAGCAAGATTGTAGACCTGCTGGAACACAATCAAATCCCACCCATTTTCCTGTTTGCAGAGGAGGCACACATCTACATCCGCGAAACATATTGGGAGGACATCATTACTCGGATGAGGCACTTTGGCATTTATACTACCTTTATCACAAACCAGCCGGACGCAATAAGTGATGGTATCTATCGACAGGTGGACAACATATTCCTGTTTAACTTTACAAATGACAATGATCTAGACAAAATATCCAAGGTATCCCTGGCAGATAATGATACCATACGATCGATAGTGAGAACGCTTCCACAACGCCACTGTCTGGCTATAGGTAAGGCAGTGTGCGACCTGCCTATGGTGATCAAGGTAGCAGCAGCTGAGGTATTGATGCTTGGAGAAACTAAAAGATTCTTTACTAAAAAATAGGCTATACTATGGCAGTCTGACCACGCTTTCTTGTCCCTATGTCAATTGCGTCAGTGACGGGGGAGACAAATATCTTGCCATCGCCTGCAGAACCAGTGCTTGTGGTATCGAGGATGGCTGATATCACCTTCTCAACGTCAGGATCATCAACTACGACCACAACATTAGCTCTAGATGAAAATTCAGCGGAGACCCCCCTTGTTCCCCTGCCACTCTGGACCTGCGGTTTTTCGCCCTTGCCCCTTCCTTTGGCGTCAAGGATAGTTGCACCGCCCACGCCAGCATTCCTTAGAGCTTCATTAACAGCACTAACCTTCTCAGCAGATATAATTGCCTCTACACGCTTCATGGCACGATGTAATTAAAGTTACCATATAAGGTTTTCAAATAACCAGATTATCACGATTTAATATATCCACTCATATCAAATGCAATGTAATTATCATAAAACTTGCAGAAAAAATTAAACTGTAAACTGACTACTGAATGTTTTACCGCAGCGTTCATAAACGTCTACGAAAAATTAGAGATCACTTGCATTGCAGGAACAAGATAAGATTAAGAACCGGAGCAAGCTTGACATAATATATGATATACTAGTATCTGCAACAGGTGGCGTCAAAAAGACGCATATTATGTCCCACGCAAACTTAAGCTCCGAGCAGATGAACTATTACTTCAATACACTACTATCACATAGCCTCTTGAATGCAGAAAAGGACTCAGATGACAATCTCGTTTACAAAACAACACACAAAGGCGTCAGATTCCTTCACTGTTGTGCGCAAATAAAGTCACTTATCGCGCCAGTAGCCAAGGTAAGAATGCGGAGCGATCTCCTCTTCCTTTAGAAACAATAGAATTATCTTCGTATACCGTTAAACGCAATATTACCCACCTTTGAGCGATGTCTCATTATCCGACGCAGGAAGACGAGCTTCGGACAAGGGAAGCACAGGCAGACAATAGCAAACAAGCAGAGGAGGCTAAGTTCCTTTCCACGTTTCAGACAATCCCTGTAAGAAATGCCAAGAGGTTATCCGAGCTGGCAAACGCAATAGTGAGCAACTTTAACAGGATAATGGATCAGGCGCGTCAAGAACCATACCAGCGACAGGAAGACATCATGGCGGGCATGAAAAAACTGTTAGAGGAGCAGATCAACGTGATCGAAGCGCGACGCGCTTATACGATAAAGATAAACCCGTCGACTGCCTTAAAAGAAGAAAAAAAGACCTAACAGCCGTGGTCTTTTACCCAGGGCTCATTAG
>DATDKS010000068.1:0-33534 GCA_036519825.1 Nitrososphaera sp.
CTAATCGATCTAAAATTGCTGCAAAACAAGATCTTACTATTCACCAATATCATGATGATAATTCTAGGTTTCTCAATGTTCATGGTCTTTCAAACAATACCAATACTTGCAGAAAGCCCCCCTCCGGCTGGCTTTGGCGACAGCATAACAGGCGCTGCTGCGATTCAGCTGCCTTTCTCGATAATCTTGCTAATCTTTGGTCCAACATCTGGATACATAGTATCAAAACTAGGCTCAATCCGGCCTGCCATAATGGGATATGCAATAAACGCCTTTGGGTTTTTTATGCTTGCAACATTTCACTCGCAACCATGGATGGTATCTGTTGGCCTTGCAATCATTTCGACTGGATTATCACTTGGTAGTGTGGGGTTGATGAATATCGTGCTTCTTGCCACCCCGTACAAAAATATGATCACTTCGATTGGAATGACGTCCTTGTTGAGAATAATTGGTAGTTCCGTAGGGCCTGCTGTAGCAGGGGTTCTGATGCAGGGGTGGCAGATAAATATACAAGGACACGCAGGCAGTTTTCCTGCTCCAGAATCTTATACTTTGATCTTTCTTATGGCTGCCATCATGTCCATAATATCCGTAATAATGGCCCTGAAGATAAGACAGTCCCTTCTCGGGAATCAGAGTAAGGGTGCTTAAGAGTAGAGCAATAACTTAGCAGAATGCGAGGGGCTGGAACAACCAAGTTGTTTCAATGATCTTTGTTTAGTTTTTATTTCACCTCAAATCGTTACTCCATTGATTTCAAGTGAAGAGCAGAGCAGAGAGGACTAATGACTAGGTGTTCTCTACCTTTATCATGTACAGAAAAAAGATCAATTAGGACCGCTCCAGTCTCCTGCCAGATCTCTGCCATTACTATTTGTATAGCTTGTACCTTTATGTCCCACAAGATACGTATTAGTGCCGTCAAATGCATCGACTCCATTTCTCTTCACAAGAACCTGATCAGTACTTGATCCAGTTCCACTCCATTCAACCAACACTTTGTCGCTGGACTTGAAAGTATGAGAAGATGTTGCTCTAAGAGTAAATGATTTATCAGATGTAGTCAACTCCGAAGCACCAATAACTCCAAACTGAATAGGAGAATCATCTTGGCCGCTTCTCACATCTACTGATATTGTACCTGATGGAGAACCAGATTTCTTTAGTATCACAGTTATTTCGCTTATAGATTTTCCTACAAGCGATGAAGAGCTTGTAAGTACTTCACCGACTCGGTCACTGTCTCCTGTCAGAAGGGTTGAGTAGCTGTTAGTACCTGGCACAGAATATATCTTCGTAGTCGTAGTGCCACCTTGAGATAAATCTACATTTATTTTAACCGTGCTGCTTTTTGTATTTCCTGCATTGTCTGTAGCTCTTGCAGTTATAGTATGAGAACCAGCCACAGAGGTTGTTTTAGATACTGTCCATTTTGACCAATCATCTGAAGAATTTGGTGTGGCAGCTGAAAATCCATCGTTATCAAGCTGTAATTCTACCAACTTCACTTGGCTTCCTCCATCATTATCCGATGATGTACCTGAGATATCTATTGTAGCACCTGAAGAGGAGCCGGTTATTGTCGACCCATTAGATGGAGATACTATTGTTATCTGTGGAGGCGTGGTATCTGCCGGAGGAGGTGATTGGGAGTCAGTTTGAAATATCTCGTTTACTCCAGTTGCAGGTTTACTAGTTCCTGCCTGTAACCCACCGCCAATTACATATATCTTTGAACCAAAGGCAACAGCAGTAAGCCCATGTCTTGCCGTGGGAAGACTTGCCTCACTTGACCATGTATTTGTTGATGTATCATATTTTTCATTTTTATCAAAAACAAAAGTAGGAGCTTCGCCGCCAAAAGTGTAAATATTGCCATTTATCGCTACAGATGCAATTCCTCCTCTTGCAGAGGGCATTGGAGCCTTTGGTGACCAAGTGTTGGTTGAGGGGTTATAGGCTTCGTTTGCATTCAAATTCCCAGATGGCCCAGAGGTTCTGCCGCCAATTGCATATAGTTTGCCGTCCACTACAGCTGAAGATAGGTGATTTCTTGCAGTGGGCATTGGAGCCTTTGGTGACCAAGTGTTGGTTGAGGGGTTATAGGCTTCGTTTGTGCTTAGCTTCTTAAAATCCAAATTGGCACCACCTACAGCATATAAAATTCCATTTATGAATTTGGCAGTAAGGGCGGCCCTTGTAGTAGGCATGGAGGCGCCTTCAGTCCACGTGTTTTGGGATGGATCATAGATAAATAGCCTATTTGTGGGAACGCGATCATCTAGGTATCCTCCCACCACATATATTTTGCCGTTGTATGAATCTGCTGCAGCATGGTTTACTGCTACGGGTAAAGAAGCGATACTAGTGGTCCACTTGTTAGAAGAAGAATCATATGCTTCTACAATTTTTTTGTTCCCAGGACTAGTATTACCTGCTCCTCCAATTACATATATCTTTGTTCCAAGTGAGGCGTATGCAGCCTCTGATCTTGGAGTAGGCATATCGGTCCCAGTACTCCAAACGAGTGGAGCAGCAAAAATGGGAAACAGATGAATTCCAACTAGTGAAAAAACAAGGCATCCACTTAGAGCGATTGAAGTTATAATCCTAAAATTCACAAGTGATTGCATACTTTCATAGTCTTAATTTGTTGCTACTGTGTAATCATACGAGCCATTACGGAAGAATAGATGTAAAGATAATTACGAAGTATTGTATATAATACATGATCTAGGAGAATCCAATAACTTTTTGCTTATTCATAATCAAATGTTGCTTGGCAGGAGATAGTTGTTATGAAATTTGTTAGCCAGGTAGACTCTGAGATTTGGATTCAAATGGATTTTTCTTTCCTAAACCTGATGGATCGGTCATGATATCACTCCTAAAAGAAATTCCTGCGGGAAAGGAGTTAACTAGAGAGAAGGGATGCAAGTAGAAACAGCAATGGATCCTTGCTTAATGTTTCTTTAGGGAATGACCGTTAGGAATGAAACCTCCAATGACCAGGGAAAATATGGTGGAAGGCCAGCAGAGTCTTTTGATTTCAATAGTCTGACAGAAGGAACAATGGAAGAGGGCGCCAGGACCTTTCTTAGATTCCATATGGGAAATGGAAAGATCCCTAGGATGGCAGTGGGCCAAGACAACTATTGAAAAGCCACCCAAAGTTGTATGCATAAGTTTAAGATGCATGTGATGATAGCCAATCTACATATTCTATATGGGTTCTATTTGTTCCACGGAGAATATGCAAGGAAATAAAAAGCAGGATGAATCGATAGGCCCATAACTTTCTCTGGTTTAATCTTTAGAATAAGTCGCCTCTGCTTTGGTTTCCTGTAATAATATTTGCCGATACCAAGATATCTTTTAGCAAGTTTCTTCAAGTGCTCATCAGCTCCTTCAGTTGTTTGCTCAATAACTCTGCCCTTGATAGAGACCATATTGTATGGATTGCTATTCTCGACCACAGATATGGCTATTCTAGGATCTCTTGTTATATTCCTATTTTTTGCAGAAGTTTCAAAAGTATTTATCAAGATTAGATCGTCTTCCATATCTGCCCATACGGGTGTGATATGTGGCGATCCATCTTTTGATAAAGTAGAGATAAAAGCCAAATTTCTACCTTGAAATAGGCGGTGCATATCTTTTTTGTCAAGCTCAGTTGCTCCAGATGAAACATCTATTTTGTCAAATACTTCATCATTTTTTGCAGGAGGATCATTGACTATTTCGACAGAACGAACTCTGTTATCATCTCTTTGCATTACTCATCAATCGCAAACCCAGATATTAATTATTTATCTACAATTCGATAGTATAGAGTTCTAATTGCAGCCATAAGCATAAAAATACTTAGCCGGGATCATTATCACAGAAAATATGATAATGATATTCAGAGACTGATAAAATCAGTTGTCATAAGCAAACTACATAATGATTGTATTACCTACTCATATCTTTGTATCGCGTGATCTATGAAGTGGACAAAAAATATCTTCTTTGTTGTAGTAGTCATCAACGCACTTATCGTATATAGTGCATGAGATAGCTGAATACAGAGTTATGAGCGAATATGACAATATGCGAACTGCAGATATTATAGCAGAAGCGTTACTGGATTGGAACGTAGACACCATCTTCGGATTACCTGGCGACGGTATTAATGGATTTATGGAAGCGTTGAGAACAAGGCAAGATAGAATCAGGTTTATACTTGTAAGACATGAAGAGTCTGCTGCATTTATGGCTTGTGCGTATGCAAAATATACGGGTAAGCTAGGAGCTTGTGTTGCCACTTCGGGCCCTGGAGCAATCCATCTCTTAAATGGATTATATGACGCCAAATTGGATAGTACCCCTGTAGTTGCAATAACTGGAAGCACCTATTCTGATTTGATGGGTTCATCTTATCAGCAGGATGTAAATTTATTGCAGCTATTTTCAGATGTTTCTGTTTATAATAATATAATTACTGCCCCAGAACAAGCAGAGATGGCTGTTGACATAGCATGTAGAACAGCATTTGCACAAAGAGGAGTTAGCCATTTGACAATTCCAATAGATATTCAAGAAAGAAAACAAGAGGGTAGATATTCAAGGCACAAAGTGCCTGGTCATACATCTGATACTTTTGTTGTTGCAGGCGATGTTTTACCGGACAGGCACTTATTGGAACATGCAGCAGATATTATTAACTCAGGCAATAAGATAGTTATTCTCGTTGGCCAGGGAGCATTAAATGCAGGCCAAGAAGTAATATCTGTAGCAGAGAGGATCGGGGCTCCAGTTGTCAAAGCTCTTTTAGGCAAAGCTGTAATTCCTGACAACCATCCTAATAACATAGGAGGAATTGGTATGTTAGGAACTGAACCTGCCACTGATGCTATGAGTGAAGCTGACACATTACTAATGATTGGAACTTCATTCCCGTATATTGAGTATCTTCCCAAACCAGGGCAAGCAAGAGGTGTTCAGATTGACATTAAGGCTGAAAAAATAGGATTACGCTACCCAGTTGAAGTGGGTTTGATAGGTGATTCAAAAAAAGTATTATCTGCTTTGCACCCTTTACTACTGGACAGAAGAACTGATGGTAGCAGTAATAATAGTAGTAGTAGTGACCAGCAATATAGAAAAGTAGAACAACAAGAATTTCTAAGATCAAAGCAGCAATCCATGAAAAGATGGATTGAGTTGCTCGACAGACAAAGTAAGCAGGCAGATAAAAAAAAGCCAGTCAAACCACAGGCCATAGCTAGTGCAGTTTCTCAAGAATTACAGGATAATGCCATAATTTCGGTGGATAGCGGTACTAATACCATATGGGCTGCGCGCTTTCTAAATATTAGAAAGGGAATGAAATTTTCCGTATCTGGGACTTTGGCGTCTATGGCATGTGGCTTGCCTTATGCAATAGCAGCTCAACTTGCATATCCGGAAAGACAATGCATAGCGTTTGTAGGTGATGGGGGTTTTGCAATGTTAATGGGTGAATTTGCTACAGCAGTACAATATAACTTGCCAATCAAAGTTATCATTCTAAAGAATAACACACTTGGGATGATTCGATGGGAACAAATGGCCTTTCTAGGAAATCCGGAATTTGGTGTTGAATTTAGTCCAATAGATTTTGCCAAAATAGCTGAAGCTTGTGGGGGGATAGGTTATACGATAAAAGAGTATGACGACATAAATCCAATCATGAAAAAAGCCATGAGCGACAAAACAACAAGAAAGCCCACCATCGTTGAAGCTTATGTTGATCCTTTTGAGCCTCCGATGCCGCCTAAAATAGAACCAGAATTTGTGAAGAATATGGCCGAATCATTTGCCAAAGGACAGCCGTATGCCAAAAGAATTGGTTTGACATTATATAGAAACCAAATGAACTCTACGATGAAAACTATTCAAAATAAGATGGGCCAAAAGATCGGTGATTTAATCTCTGATGACAACAAATAGGGAGTTATCGTTTGATATGCCGCGGGATTCAAATCAATTTTTATCCAAATCCAGATGAGCCTGCTAATAGGCCTAAAGAGACTATCATCAAATTATTCTTGATAACTTCTAGCTCAAATATCGCTAGCGATAATTTATAAGTGATATTGTGCAATATATGAATGAAATTGAGTAGTCAAAGAAAATCAAGACAGTCAGAACTGCCTTTTGGAGTTAGAGCGACTGCTGCTTTAGGTATTTCAATAGTTGCAGACGCGCTCGACTATATTGGTGCTCCCATCTTTGCACTCCCTATTGCTGGGGACATTGTTGATGCAATAGTGATGGCTATGTTATATCGTCTAACGGGTAGCAAGACTTCTACCGCTATCAACTCAATAGAGCTCATACCACTTATCGGCGACATGATTCCAGCATATACAATATCGACACTCTTGTGGATTCTAAGAGAATCATACAAGAGAAAGGACAATGAAAGTCTCTTAATGACTCAGTCAAATCGCCCAGGTTCAATCAGAATAACTAATGATTATGTTGACCATAGAAACACTACTGGCCTAGAAGTCACCACACAAGAGAGCCTTAGGGCAAAAGCCAGGAAGCGTTATGCACTCTTTGGAAAGAGAGGGCGCTGAAAGCAATCGCGACGCCCTCACCAGATAACATCGGCTATGGTTCCACGCTAGAGACGCGGTCACAAAAGACTATAAGCGCACAATTCATGAGACATTGGAAAAGCGAACTCACACGCAAATATATTGGACTTATACATCCCATAGCACTTCGCTTGTTAACAAGAATTTTTGTAGATCTTTCTTACAATCTCTACTACTGACAAATCCTATTTTAAAAGCGATCTCGCTTCCCAGCTGCACTGGCATATTTTTACTTAAGAGGGGTGGACGGATAGTTGAAGCATCGGGACAAATGATTCAAGTTTTACTAGCCTCAAGATGAGGAGGGAAGACATTACAAAGAACTTATTTTTCAGAATTAACGTCAACGGGCTACTTGTGATCTTGGTTTGACAGTCTCTTTATTTTTATTTTTATTGACCTCAACTTATTCTTTCTTAATAGCTCGAATGCTTTGATATCTGTTGACTTAGCTTTTTATGGATTCATATACCAATACCTTTATTCGGACGGATGTGCTAAATCTGGGTGTGTATATGTTCCCATTTTCTTCTTCCTCCTCATCCGCGAAGTCTAGTTGAGCATCAGAGATATGCAACAGCAACATCCCAAGGTTGTCACTTCAATGGCTCCCTATGTAACTATTGCTAATGCCCTGCAGGCTATTCAGCTAGCGCATGAAGATGGATTTTCTGGAATAGAGCTCAACGAAGACCAACTCCACTGCCTTGTACAAGTCAAGCCAAACTGCCTGAACCTGATGCGTGAATACAGTGCAGACAAGCACATGGTTAATTCCCTTCACAGGACGCTTTTTCGGCCAAGCATTGATTCAGAAAACCAAAGGGAGAGAAAGGAGGCAGTAGAATACACATTGAAAACACTTGACTATATGGAAGCTGCAGGGATTTTAAGAATGGTTCTACACAGTTTCAGCGATTTACCTGCTTTCTTTAATCCTAAAGCAGAACGCGCTAATAAGGTAGGATATTTTCTCGGCTGTAGGGTAGTAAAAGGCTATGGAATCCTGGCTCCTGCTCTGAAGGCATACCGGCAAATGAGAAAAGAAAAGATAGAGGCATGTTTTATGCAGTCGCTTGCTGAAATTGCAAAGTATGCTGCAGACAAGAAATTCGATGGCAAACCCATCGAGATTGCATTTGAAGAACACTATTCTGATGCTATTGATTATGACAATATTTCATATGGAAAAGGGAATTTCGCAAATGTGATCCGAGGCATCGATACGGCGCATCAGCTAATAAGAACAGGACAAAATACGAATCTATCCAAGATATCGGAGCCAATCCACTTCCACGCGGTCGATACAAACGGTATAATAGACGATCATAGGACATTGGGCAAGGGCAAGGTAAATTTTGAAAATAGTATATCGGACATCATCGAAAGAAAATTGACAAACACTATCATAATAGAAGATAGTACAAGGAATAGTGCACTTGACTCCAAGGAAATGCTAACATCCATGATAAAAAAAATGCTAAACATGGTTAGTTCGTAATATATGAAAAAAATGACTCTGTCGATCGAAGGAATCAATCGTGGCTGGTTCAGCACTTTATGCTTCAGGTTATATGTCTTTTCTTAGTACAAAAGACCTTATTTTTACTGACAGAGTCATTTTACAATATTGCTTTGAAGGTTTTGCCACGAATATAAGGTTTAAACGTTCACTATTACCTTCCAAATTGATCAGATCTCCAAGGTGCATCCATACTGCTTGAAACTACATAAACTAGCCCGGTTGTATCTTGTTGCAAGTGCCTGAGAATCCTCTATATGTTTTGGGCTAACAATAATAGATTTAATCGTCTGGAGGGGATCTTCCATGACAGATTCATTTACACTTGCTGTCTGATGATAGAAGTTTGTTGAATTGCATCAACATCTGCCCATGTGTAGGAGAAGTGGCATAATTGTTTACTTCGTGTTATGCAAATTTTTCTGTTCTCTGCGCTCAACCTTTTTTTTATGCTCTTCTCTGACGTGGTGCAGTCTATTTTTTTCATGAATAAATTCTTTGCCGCATTCATGGCATTTTACAATTGTATGGTGGTGGACGTGCCTTGCATGACTAATTAGATCTTCATGTTTTGCGAATTTTTCACCGCATTGGTCACAAACATCTTCTTTTTCTTTATCATGATGATGAAGAATGTCCAAACTGTTTCGTCTATATAATCTAACGTTGATAGCTATTAAAAGATTTTTTCCATTCTCTACTCCCCAGTATCCTGTGCACCCACAGTGCTTTATGTAATATGAACATTGGATCGGTACGCAGTATAGCAGATGACAAGGGGGACAGATAAGTTGGTGTCGAGTTGAAGGGTTGTAGTTGTACGTCGAACGTCCATGGAATGTTCTGCACGGTGGGGGGTGAGATGCTGGCGATAGTCTTGCTGCCAAAATCTTTGTTTGCTGAACACAACGTGGTGTAAAAAAAACTAATAGACTAAAGAATCATGATGTATAAGAGCAGGACATATGAGCGAGCAGAAGGACAAAACTCCTGAGCAGGTATCAGATGAAGATTACAAAGTGGCTCCAACAAGTGCAGATGAATGGAGACTGAAGAAATACTCTGCTGGTATCTATAACAAAGAACAACAACAAGCAACTGGTGAGGACTATCAGCTTCCCACAGATACAAAGGTGAAAGAGGAGCTAAGAGAAGGAGTAGAATAGTGCGCTTAGCGTCAGTCTATAAAGCATATTCGGAATAATCATCACCACTGATAGAACCGATAGAACACACATCAGTTACCGAAGAAGGTTAGAGAGAGAAAATTCTAGGTTATATGCTGCACGAGTTCCAGCAGTCGGAGGTATTTCAAGGAGATTTTTTCTAGAGGCATCTTAAGTGATAAGCACATTGTGAACACGGATGGGGACCGTCGCTGTGACTGTTATTGAGTATTCAATGCTAAGGTCGCTGAAAGATTTAGACCTAGTTAGTTATGAGGCAGCCCCCTCCCGTCTGGGTTCTTCTTTACTAATATATCGTTAATGTCAAGTGTTGCATCCATGACCACAAAAGAATGCAAGCAAAAGCAGCAAGAGATCTTGGTTGTGTCTGCCCGAGATTTGCTTTCCGTCAATTACACATTATGTCAGGGACCAGACTTTGCAGATCATAAAATTGTAGAAGAGCTGGAGAATGCTAGCAGTCTTCCTGCAATTTTGAACCTCAGGTTCCCGTTTGAATTAAAGCCGGACCAAGTAAAGGCAGTAGAAGCTTGGCTTATCAATCAATACAAAGGGTCAATCATTTACGGCAGTGGCACTGGCAAGACAGAGATTGCATTTGAATGTGCCAGAAAGGCAGCTAGTAGTATGAAATGTACTAAGAGATTCAATATCCTAATGTTAGTACCACGGATTGTTCTGATCGAACAAAACTACAGGCGGCTTACAACATATGGGATACAACCGGAAAAAATAGGCAGGTATTTTGGGGAGCAAAAGGAGATTCGCGAGATAACAATCAGCACCTATCATAGTGCTGTAGCCAACCTTGACATTGTAAAAAGAGCAGATATGGTGATTCTAGACGAGGTCCACCTTGCAAGCGCAACAGCACAATCGTTTAGCAGGATATTTGATATTATCTCTGAGGGCAGCAAGGCGCTTTTGGGGCTAACGGCAACTATCGATGAAGTTGATCCGAGGAACCAAAAAATCATGACAATCATTCCGCCAGCTAGAAAATACCTCATTAAAGATGCAGTCTCAGACGGACGCTTGGCAAGGCCAATTCTCAGTCCAGTAAAAGTGAATCTGACAGAACAGGAGCAAAAAACCTACGATGAGTATACCACGAAAATAAAGACTATCTCTGCCCGGTTCAAAAGATATGATGCTAAGGCAATGATGGAGCTAGCAAAACATGGAGGGTTTCCAAGCTGGCAGGCAAAGGCTTGGTTCCTAAACGTCAGGAAAAGAAAGGCGCTACTTGCTTCAGCGGAGAACAAGCTGGCAACGGCCGTAGAACTGATAAAGACAAAGCACCCCACCCAAAAGGTGATGGTTTTTAGTGAAACACTTGAATCTATCCGCAAACTAAAGCAGCAGCTCAAATCTAAAGGCATAGATTCAATGCTAATCGACAGCAGGATGCCATCATTTAGGAGACAAAAGGTACTATCAGAATGGGGAAAAAAATTCTATCCTCTGCTTTCCGTCCATACGCTTGAAATTGGCTTTGACGTTCCCGAAGTCGGAATAGAAATAATTCTAGCGTCAAGTTCTAACACGAACCAGATAGTCCAAAGAGTAGGAAGAGTGCTACGAAAAGTGGAGGGCAAAGAGACAGCACTGGTGTATGTCATATATGTATCAGGTAGCAAGGATGATAACATCTTGGAGTGTATGAAAAGTGCTATAGATACGGCAGCAGTAGCAGTAGCCGAAACGGCGGCAGTACAAAAAAATTAACACCGGCACAGTTTAGAACTGTACAAGATGGACAGCAGATTTGGGAATCCTGTGATGGAGATACTTATTTGAACTTGGAGACTGTACATCCACTCTCTCGTGGGACATCTTCACTACTTTGCCTTGATTTTGGGTTTGATTTGTATTTGGTGTCAGACATTTGGGTGCGTCTCTTCCTATCAGCATTGAAGGCAATAGTCGCCTGGTACCTGAAATATCTCGGCTCTCATGTCACATGAATAGCAATTCAGTCTTTTATCCCACTGCCTTGCTTTTGATTCATCCCATCTTATCACCCTGCTGGCAGGATTTATTGTAAACAAACATCACCACTCCAAGCGCTATTACAGAAATGGTCATCAGAATAGTTCCTATTACGATATGACCATTATGTGGAAGCCCCAATCCAATGCCTGAAGCTATGTGAATCTCATGTGGTGCTGACTTGTAAAAGAGACCTACTCCAATTACTGCCCCTGCTACAAGCAAATACTTCATCGGTACGCCTGCTCTGGCTACGACTGCGACTACGATGACAAGGCCAAGTCCGTAAAGCACGTCTGCAAAAGGAGTCAACTTCGTCAGGCCAGATTCCATGTCGATGACTCCGCCTAAAACTAGTCCTATGCTAATGAATCCAAGTGCAAACCCGGCCAAGTGGATCACTAGGCCGGTTATCCCGTATTTGCCCGCCTGCACCGCGATGTTACTGGACTGCTCTCTACTCAATTCTATCAAGCTCCACCTTATTTCGTATCATAATCTAACCAAAAAGTGGAATGGGACCGCTAGTGCCACATTCCCCCGCCGAATCCGTGCGGGTTGCCCAGTCCGTGCCATTCTCCGGAAGCGTGTCCACCCCAGACCCCAAACATCATCGGATTGCCAAAGGAGCTCAATGACTGACCTTCAGAGGTGTAAAGCACACCACCATTTCCAGCGTCGACTACTACCAAGTGTCCCATCTGGTTCGCAGCGTCTGCTACAAAGAACGTGTATACAAGGTACCCCTGTACTATGCCCATATGTCCGCCTAGCACAGTCCCATTTGTTGCCTGTCCCTGTGCAGTTTGTGCGGCTGCTACAAACGACACCTTTACATTTTCATTGATAAAATTATTTGCCTCATTTGCAAGGCTCACCGAGCCATTTATCGGGGGTATTCCTTGACCTGACCAAGTCATCATTCTATGCTGTTGCTCTTGTTGTGCAGTTGCCTGTGCTAAAGACGACGCCACCAATACTGCAGATAGTGCGCCTACAGCCAGAACTGCCACCACTATTATTACTTTCTTGCTGAGAAAGTTTTTTGTTGTTGACATGCCTGAACTTTGTGAAGAATTATTTTAACCATTGTTCACCCATGACACGTAACTTTGTTACCTCAAGACTAACGAGCCATGAGTGCACTTAATCTAATCGCCTAATCCGACTCACCATCTGAAGTAAGCACAAAAATATATTGGCTATTGACTTTGAAGTTCATGCCTTGTCAGGGTCGGGCTATTGTAATCCACCTTTTGTTGACCTTTTTCTGAAGCTGTTTGTATTGTTCGTACTTTTTAATCACTTTTGAAAGCACGAATCACTTCCCAATGGCTTCTTTATCCAGAAGAGGATACGGTGTCAATACAACAGCCTTGACTATTCTAAATGCAGGGCTGTATGGCGGCCCGCCAGCCCAGTCGAACCTCCAGTCGCGGACCTTCACCGTCACCAATTTGATCAACTTTCAGTATTCGTTTCTTTAGCTGAGAGGTAAAACCCTACTTTAATGGGCCAAAAGGCGTAGAATCCTCAAAATCACCTTTTTCTTTCCAACTTCATTCGCATGCCATATTTTGGCCTCAAGGTTATGAGTGGCTTTAAGTCAACTTTGTGCTCTGGATCATGATGCATTTTCCATTTTCGGTATATTGTAGCGATTACCAGTATTCCTTCAATCCAAGCGAAAGGTTCGCCCACACATCCTCTGATGCCTCCCCCGAACGGAAAGTAACTGAAACGAGGCAGGATAGATTTGAACTCTTTTGTCCAGCGGTCCGGATCAAAGTCTTCGGGGTTTGGAAAGTATTTGGGGTTGCGATGCATTGCATATTGGCTCATAAGGACTATCGAGCCACTTGGTATCACATACTTATCAATCGCATAATCGGTTAGGGCCTGGCGACCTAAGGTCCAAGCGGGAGGGTAAAGGCGCATGGATTCTCTTAGGACTTTTTCAGTATATTCTAGCTTGGTTATGTCGGGAATTGTTGGCAGCCTCGGAGTATCAGTACAGTCCTTAGACCGGTTAAGACCGCCACCATTATCATCGTTGTTATTGTTTTCTCTGCCAAGTACTGAGAATAGTTCCTCGTCCAGTCGGCGCTCAACATCAGGGTGTTGGGATAAAAGATAAAATGTCCATGTCAATGCATTAGCTGTAGTCTCGTGTCCTGCCAAGAATATAGTCATCACTTCATCTCTCAACTGAATATCTGACATTTGTTTAATCCCTGCATCTTGGTCTTGTGCTTCCATCAATGTGTATAATAGATCATGATTGTATTGTGAATTCACATTTTTGTTATTAGCATCATCACCATCATTTCGGTTCTTTTCGATTCTCCTATTATCTCGGTGTTCCTTGATCATCCTATACACAATTGAATCCAACGTATTTTTTGCTGAACGAAAATTCTTATTGACTGGTAGAAGTGGTATCTTTTCGATTAGTTCACCAAATGGCATCAGAACACGATTAAGGTATTCCATAACTGTCAAAAGGGCATTGTTCACCTTATCGCTCTCAATATCAAGTATGTCTGAGCCCAGGACAGACTTGGCTATAATTGCAGAAGTGAGGTGCATCATCTCATGATGAATATCAATAACCATCTCATCTTGCCATCTATTAGACATATGTTCGGCATAATCGACCATCATGTGTCCATAGTTCTTAATCCGATGGGGATGAAATGCAGGTTGTATGATCCGTCTTTGTTTGTCATGATATTCGCCTTCGCTAGTTACCAGCCCTTCTCCCAATATGCGCTTGGATACTTGCAGTCCTCTACTTTTTATGAAGTTCTGATGATCTCTTATTAAGATATTTTCTATATATTGAGGATTGTTGACCAAATACACATGTTGTCTGCCGAACTTGAAATGAGAAATATCGCCGTATGTGTATGCAATTTTCATCAGCATCGCTATTGGATTATTTATGAATTGACGTAACAGTTTGCTGGGCAACACAGAAGAAGGTCCTGGAGGATAAAGATGCCGCTGCTGCTCCCGCTTGTAAGGATTTGAAGAGTAGGAAGAGGGTGAAGATGAAGAAGATGAGGGGTGCTGGGCCGGTTTCATGATATTATGGACATATATGCTACAACACGACTTGGCATATTAAATTATAGATAGATCTCATCAACAGTCACCAGTCACGTCAGAAATAGAACGCTAATCAGTCTATTTCAACTACGACACAACTTGGCTTATGTTACGGGACACAAATGTAGTACCATTTGTCAATGCCACAGAGCTCTGTGATCGACTAAAAATGGGTAGAGATTCAAGCGAGTTTTTTATCTAATCCCGACGAGCTCATTCCTAATTATAATTGTGTTTAAATCCTGAGAGTTTTTAGTTTCTAACCTCTCTGGGTCTACGCCGCAGAAATCTTTTTGCTCCCTGTTATACACCTAAAGACTAGCAAGGAATCCATTTGTGGAAGTGAAATCCCACAGTCGATCGCCTGCTCCGGGGTAAAGGACGAAGTGGCTAATCCATTTTAATACAAAATATATGCCTCATTTCACAAGTAGAACAGGAATACTTGAATGATGCAAGACTGAATTTGGTACGCTTCCAATAAAAAATTGCTTGGCTCCACTGAATCCTCTGCTTCCTACAACGATTAGGTCTGCACCCCTTGCGTCTGCCTCTCTAATGATGGCATCTGCTGGATAACCTTGGGCCAGAGTAGTTTCAACAGCAATTTTGTATTCATTTACTGATTTTTCAGAATAGTTCTTTAGAAGTCTTTTTCCAGATTCTTCCAAATCAATTCGTAACTTGTCAATGCTGGAAGCATCGGTGTAAAACAGGCCACCACCGACTGGTAAAGGTGGCATCACGACATGAACTATAATTAATTTGCCATTAGAAAGTTTGGCAAGTTGTGCAGCCACATCGTGAACTTTGTTAGAGGTCTCAGAACCATCTACCGCAACAACTATCTTTGAGAAGGACATCAAATGGATAAGTCACCCCCTAACACTTCAAGTTATCTAAATTAGTAACACAATAGATGGTTGCATATTCAGGCCTAACTTTTAATTACATTTCATTGTATCAGTCGTAACTATATGGACCATATTCTGGCAAGGATTAGAGGAGTTAAAGTGGAGGACATTAAAAGCATGCTAAAAGCAGATATGCCTAAACATGCCGAGCAAGGGTTAATTCTAAGGCATATATGGCGCAATGCAGATGATCCAGATGAGATCTTGTTCATTTTTACCACGGCCGATCTCAACCGCTCAAGGAAGTTTATTGAAATGGTGCACGGAGAGGCGCTCAAAGAAAACCCGAATGCAAATTTGCCTAAAATGCTTTTTTTGAAAGGGGAATGAGGGATTGCTGCAACTTGCGATGGTACAAGAAATATACTTTTGCAGATAATTAAACAATTCAGGAAAGTCATGTGGACGATAGAGTCTAAGTTATCAAGGTTTTTTCTCGAATTCCTCGGGCCCACTATAGAATCTCTTCACTGATGCTACATAAGAGAATCCAACCATTAATATTGTGAACTGAGGCATAGAATGGAATGTTTTACTATTTTCTTGTTTCACAACTATTAATTACTTAGGCTGACCTAATTAGGCGAACCTAATTATGAACAAATACAAACAGACAAACCTTCGATCACCAGACCTTAGGATCGTCGGAGCTATGGTCTTGCTAGCCTTATCATCTTCTTCAGGGCTATATGCTCTTTCGTTTGGAGAGCAATATCAACCACAACAATCCCCTACAATAATAGTAGCAAGTAGTAATGAAAATATGACAACTACGTCAACTGGCGTAAACGCTACTAGCAGTCAAGCCAATGAAACAACAACACTGGTTAGCATACCAAATGCTACATTGGTTGAATTTGTTTCAAACATAGAGCAAATAAGGGGACATCTTGACCAAGCAGTTATCAACAAAGAATCTGGAAACAACACCCTAGCACAGGCCCATACATTGCACCCAATCGAAGAAGTGTTTTCAAGCATTGAAGATCAGCTGGCAAATCAAAACAGTACACTAAACCAAACCTTGTCAGCTGCTTTGCTGAACCTACCTTCTAGTGCGACAAGTGCTACAATACAAGAGTTTGAAAACCAAACAGATTATGTCGACGCGCTACTGAACAATAGCATGCAGGCAGTGGTACCAAGTTCAGAACTCAACATCAACCCTGCATTTAATGCAAGTGTAGTAGGGCGGCTGTTGCATGTTGCAGAACACGAATATGAAGCGGCTGTTGCAAATGGCACGATAAAAGCGATTGTGGAATACCAAGATGCGCAAGCATTCATCGACAGAGCTGAGAGTATATTCAGTTCATCCTCAAGTAATTTCAACCAGAGCATGGCTCAGCAAGTGGAAGAAGTAAATAAGTCGTTTTCGAACTTGATTGGCGCAGTCAACAATAAAGATGACTCTCAAACTGTTGAAACAACAATAAATGGAATGATACACGAGCTAGCAGAAATCACGGGCCTCTCTGAGAGCCAACTAATTGGCGAAGAAGATAGTACAGCAGAAGCTCAGGATCCTATTGCAATAATAAACAACATCAAATCTTTGTTGACCCAAGTGCTAACAGTATATAGATCACAGGATTATCAAGGAGCTGGGAGTATAGCAATTGAGGCATATTTGGAGAACTATGAATACATAGAAGCACCAATTGCCCAACATGATCAACAATTAATGGAACAATTGGAGGTAATGTTAAGAGAAGAACTTAGGCAGATGATAACAGACAGGGTTCCGATAGAACAAATAGAACAACATATTGCTATGATAAATGCGAATCTAGACAGAGCCACCGAGTTGCTTCAATAGCAGCAAAACAACGATAAATAGAATAAAAGAATTTTTTCCCTCTTCTTTTTCCTTTCTCAAGAATTTTTCTTCTGGAATTTCTCCCTTTGCTTAAATCGTATTGTATCAGAAAAAAATAGTATTATTGAAATGTTCTTTGAAGATCTTATTTTGATTCCATCAACGAATCAACTTAGTCATAAGCAATCCACATTGTTTATGACATCCGCCGCGATCTCCGGCTTTATTGGAACGTTTCCTTCACTTGAAGCCTGTCTGCATGCCTGCCTCTACTTGCCTATACACAGGTGTGTTGCTACAGGCTCGTGCCTTCTTCTGTACTCTTATCTTGTCTAACCAAATCTTCTCTAGACTTACGTGCAGTTTCTATGAGTTTCTGTCGTCTTGGGATAATTATCAATATGTACAATGAGCCTGCTACATATATGGCAAGAAGTGCGCTTTGGCCGATGATTGTCTCTAAAGTTGGATGGATGCCAGTCATAGATGCCAAGTTTATGTCAAGTCTGGGCACTGTTCCGATAAGATGTGTTGTGGATATGTATCCTAATTCTTGAAAATCGCGTATTGCATTGCCCATAAACGCTATTGACATATATGCACCAATTCCCATTGTTAGGGCAAATAAGGTCTTTAGAGGGAGTCTCTTTCCAAGCTTTATAACTACAATTGCGGTTGCAACTATCACAGCCAAGCCAATAGCAAGTCCTGCAACAACGTACCATTCCATATATTTGGCAAAGGAAAGCATCGCTTGATAAAATAATACGGTCTCAAAACCTTCTCTATATACTGTAAAGAAGGAAAGTAACACAAAAACCATTATGCTGCCGGTAGTTGTTGCTTTCCAGACTTTGGCCTTTACGAATTCTATCCAACGCTTTGTTTCGATCTTGTTCAATACCCAGAAGCTTACCCAAAATAGAACCGCAACTGCAGAGACTCCTGCAATAGCTTCTATAAGCTCACGACTGGCTCCGGAGATATCTATGATGAATGCAGATATAAACCAGGTAACAGCAGTTGCTCCGATTGCTATCACTATGCCATAGTACACATGTTTTTTGAACCTGTTATTTCTAGATGCCTCCAAGTATGTCAAGATGGCACTTACTATTAATGCAGATTCTAGACCTTCTCGGAATATAATAGAAAAAGATGCGGAGAATGCTATCGTCGGCGCTAAAATGCCAGTACCGGATACCAATCTTTCGGATTCATCAAGCCCTCTTCTAATTTCAATGACTTTTGCTTCGACCTGTTCATACGGTGCACGAGCTTGAATTAGATTTCTAAGCTCTGCGAATTTTATCTCCATTTCAAGAGTAAAATCCGGATCTATGGGACGCAATGGAATCTCTATACTCTCATAGCTATCCAGATATGCAGTTCTCGATGTAAGAAGTGCGCCATCATAATCTCCTTCCTTGTGTAGCCGGAGTGTCTCATCAAGCTGCACCCTAATCCTATCAATATTGCTGCGAACATTGGCTTTAGCAGGGTCTTCTGCCTCGCCAATACTCCTACGCTCACCATTATAGGTACCAAATCCTGCTTTTAGACCTTCAATGTCTGCAAAAAGGCCAGAAGAGGTTGGTGATGAACCCTGGTTAAATGATGCATCATTTCTTAATAGCTCTTCTGCTTTGTCAAGTTTTACTACGATGCCATTGACAAAAGCTTGTATAGATTCTACGGATTCCCTTGCTTTTATCATACTGCGCAGCTCTTCTCGCATCTCTGCTTCAATGCTTGCCATTAGAGCCGGATCGTGCTTTTCAATGGGTGCTTCCAAATATTCATAATTATCCAAGTATGCAGTGATAGCATATTGATCTGCCTGTGCATAATCGCCTCTCTTTACTTCCGAAGTAACGTTTGACAAAAGCATTCTTATTGTAGTAAAATACTGCTGATGTTCACTTGTGCTCCCGCTTCCCTGGCTTACTGATAGTTCTTCTGCCAAGTCTCTTTCAATTGCCGTAGTAAGTCGCAGTATTGACTGGTTATCCATCTTTTGAGATACAGAGCTTTCAAGTTCATTGAAGAACGACTCAATTTCAGTTTTTCTTCTGCTATCTTCTACCAAGGAAGACAAAGTTTTTTGATAATTTTGGTGAGCTATCTGAACAAGTCCTACTGCATTCTCGTAACCAATATCCTGCCTGAGATTCTCACTGCCAGATCCATTTGATGCATTAGAAATTGTTGTTGTATATGACTGCACTGCATCACGCAAGAGAAATACAACAATTTGGGAAACCATTCCTTTGTCAGAAAGGAATTCCGGCCCTACAGATTGTTGAGAGATTTCATCTAGCAGTCTGCGTATTTGCCCTATACTTTCCCTTATTTTTTCTTCGGAATATTGTCCAGTTCTCATTCTTAAAGGAAGGTCGGTAAGCAGTGATTCAAGCTGCTTGGTGGATTGTTCTCCAGCAGTCTGATCTAGCTGATTCTTAATAGCAGGAAACGTCGAGCTATGCGGGATGAATGCATGTGCAAATGCCATTTCAGGACTGCCTTTATCTAGGCTTTGTTCAGTCAACCAAAGCTGTGTCCGTATCCTCTCAATGTTGACCATAATAATAAGTGCATCTGAATCGCTAAGCGCTTGACCATATACAGAAAGGGAATTTGAGACAAATAGTTGAATGATTATCAGTATTGTCACGAAACAGGACAAGATTAGTTTTATGTTTAGCTTGACTGAGGATGGATCAATAATATTTTTTTGATTCAATTTATTTTTGATCACCAGTATCAATATTTCTGTTATGTATAGCTGACGAGAAAGTTGTTTTCTGAGACTATCATTTGGATAGTCCTTGCATCGTCAATTGTTGATAATATTATTATAGGAGAAACAGTGTCTGCAATCAGTTGCAAACGTGGGATCACTTCTTTGTATTCATAAGACAAAGTGCTGCCCATTAATTAGGTCGACCTAATTAGTTTGGCCTAATATTTAAACTGTCTTTCATAGGGTTCTGTTAACTTAGCGTCGGTTAATCATGAGATACAAGGTGTTAACTGTAGTCGGCTAAGAAGGGTTCCGTTGGCGGTGGTGACTTAACAATAATCCTCAAAAAATAAAAGTGAGATATCTCTTTCTATTAATGGCGGCAAGGTGCTGGTGTTCTCCATAGACCTACCTGTATTCTACAATGCTCACTGGATACAGGTCGCCTACCGCCTAAATGATAGACACATATGTTATTGTTGATGAAAAACAATAAGATTAAAAGAAAGCCGCCTACTAAATAGGATATAGTCAGCAAGCATGTAAATGTCATGCAGTTATCAATCAGAGCATGCCCGTGCTCTGATTGACGTTTTCAACATGATTTTGCCATTCCCTTACTTGGTTCTGATTCCTATTTAGCAACACTTTCCGCTTCTGCTTTTTCTCTTTGGTCACGCTCCCTTCTATACTCATCAAGGCGCATATCCTCTGCAAATTTTGACATCTTCTTCTTTATTTCGTCAAGCTCGTCTTGCGTTATTTCCATCTTGGCTTTGTCATTTGTGGCTAAATACTCTATATCATCATCATCCAATGAATCCTTGAAGAATTTCTTTAAGCCCATTCGTAGAAAGAGATTGAGCGCAGTAGTAAAGTCCATGTCGAGCCCGCCCGTTGCACCACCCAGTAAGAGCATGCCTCTCGCTCTCTGTATGTGTTTATGGTTTTCTTCTATAATGGTTACACTTCTTCGCATTGGTGCTTTTTCACCTCTTACACCAATTACACCACATGCACCATATTTATACTTTTGCCTCATGGTGCATCTTCACCTATTGAACCAATGGGAATTATCTATGTTTGACTAGCAGGTAATGTCACATAAACGACGGATTAAGGTAAGCTGTAAGAGTGTAACAACTCGTCGGATAGAAGTTAAGGATGAGGTAATGCGATAATAAGAATTTGCCCTTTTAATGAGCTCAAGTTAATTACAACATTTTCCCTTTGGAATATTATGGCCATGAGGGCATTTTCTAGGATGCTTAAGAAGTGTGCAAAGAGCATCTGTAAAGATGTTTTTCATATGATGTTCTATTCCGCAGGCCAGTTCTTCATCTACCTCTATCTTTAGCGCGTCTTTCATCATGACTTCAAGTAGCCTAGTATTTCTAATCATCTGCCGTCCAATTTTTCTTCCATCTTCGGTAAGTGTAACCTTGGTTTGGCTGTATTCCACAAGGTTTGAATTGTTTAGCTTGTGTAACATTTGCACAACAGAAGGTTGTGTGACATCGAGCAATTTTGCTATTGAACTAACTTTAGCATCTTGGCCCTTTTCATGGAGGTACCAAATAGCTTTAAGATACATCTCTATATGTTCTGATTCGGCGGTACCTATGAAAAGCTCCTCTCTATTTTGATTGGTGATGATTCCACTTTTTGATATATAGTCAGATATGTTATGGGTAACCCCAGATAGATATATGTCATTTTCGGTAAAATATGTCATTGTTCGCGTTAATTCTTTAGAGGATTAGGCACAAGGTTCATGATTGTTGATTGTTGAAGTTTGTACAAAGAGCTACTGTCTACAACTTGATATATATATTCAGATCAGGTTAGCGTTCTGATCAGTAAATCAAGAATATGTTTCCCCACCTCTTATTAACGTCATATTCAGAAGCGTATCTAAATGAAGAGGAGCTGTTGTTGGTTATGGCGGCGGCAGCATCACTGCCATGATGATAGGATCACATTCTTGCGTGCTCTTAGAGGAGGAGGAGTAGGAAAGAGAGGTCTTTAAAGAGATTCAATATGAAGGGATATAGCTCAAAACAATTTGTAGGCGTACTTTGCCAGTCAATCAGTCACCTAAAAAAAGCTCTTTTTTGTCTATGCCGAGACTTGCTATCGTTTTATTATAATAGAGAGGAGATTTCCAACCTGTTTATTATGTATATCACAAACGCTGTTGCCTGGGTCTCAGTCTACAGTACTTATCTCCCTACGCCTGTAAAGGTGGTTTGGGTCATACTTTCTTCCTATTATCGTCGCTCTTTTGATGATACTTCCCGTAAAAGTCAAACAGCATCTCCATGACGTGGGTGGATGTGGGATGAAATCCTTTTGATGTCTCCAACTAACTATCTCGCGTAACCCCCGATAGATATGTACCTCTAGCAACAATTTCACTGTTCGCGTTAATTCATCGAACGATTCGGTTCATGTAGGATTGATTGACGCTTTCTTGTAGAGCGCCATATCGGTTTAGCCAAAGGAAATTAGAAACAATGGAAGTGATAAGGGAATAAATCGACTCAGGTTGGATGCAGCTAAAAATCGAGATCAATTCCCGATGGACAGAAATCATGAAAATTTGAAAAATATAAAGCATCAAACACTACAAATGGCAGTAATTATAGAAAACCAATATAATAATCAAAGTATTTCCTTCTATCCCTTCTACCTTGCAACTGCAACGTTAGACGTCATTTCATGAAGAAGCTTCAGGGTCCTTGTAGATTGTCTTATAATTGTTTCATTCTTCACGTATTAATTTGATTGATCTCTTTAGAATCACATGTAAATTTCCTATTTATTCTTGTATAATCAGCCTGAAATTACATAATTATAGTTCATCAGAAGAATCGTCGTAATGCCATATTTATCTTGATGACATGTCATTTATTAATGAGCAAATTGCCAAAAAATAACATACAACCAAAGAGCTTTACAACCGTCTCGGCGCTATCAATTTCCGCAATAGGAATGATCATGGTTCTTGGATTTAGCACTACAGCTCCGTTAGGGATAGCTTTTGCACAAACAGATAATGCTACAATGACAGGGACGACAACGACAACGACAACAGCCTCGTCTAATCCCTCGCGTATGATGGGTGTTATAGCCAGCATGCAGCTAGATCAAAATGGAAACCCGGCATGGATTACCGCAGGTCACTGGAACCTTGAATCTGATGCTCCGTTGGTTGGCGCAAGTAGTAATAACCAAACTGAGCCTCACATTAGCAACTTCAGTGCCACACTTTACATGGTTAAAAATGCGGATGGAAGGGATTTTCATCAGCATCAAGTCTCCAACTTTAAGCAAGAATCTGTCACCCATGAAGCTGGAAACTCAACAACAGTTAATGGTACATTTACTATAACACTGCAACAAGGACCTGTCGATAATGTCCGTGGATACATACACATCGTCAATGACAAGGTAGAATTCTGGGTAGACCCCACCACAACAGAGAACCACTTTGGACCAACGACAATTACAGGTGTAGTACTCAGTCCAGAAAGATTCAGCGAGATGATGGGTCAGCAATAGGGCAGCACGACAGCAACGATAGGCACTACCACTGTGCCACAATAATAACATGAGGCACACAACATCACATGAGAAAGAAGAAGAATAAAAGCAACAGTAGCTGCTATACCTACCTGCTATACCTACATGATAGGTCAAAAAGTTGGCGGCAATCCTAGCCCCTCTATTTTTTAGTTCGATTATTCTTCTTCTACTACTTATTCGCATACCTTGATTGTCATCTGCTCACCACAGGTTTTACATTTGAAGTTCTAGGATGAACTCGAATCAGTCGCTACAATTTTGCAATAGCAATGGAAGTAACAGATTGGGTTACTTAGGTGATCTCTTATTAACTTTGCCGGATTCATGCTCTAGTTGTAGTATGCTTTCAGACAAGTCTGGCATAGGAATCAGTAGTTGCCCAGACGATCAAAAATCAAGTGTTTAGTCTGCTAACTTAAGAACCAATCTGGCGATTGATAGGCAAGAAGGTGTAAAAATAAGGCTTGCGACAATATATGAGGTATTATATATTATCTGATACCAAATGTATTGAGCATACGAATTGAAATTCATTTTGGGTTCGTGGGGCAATTGGTACTCTGGTTGGGAGACGCTAAGGAAAGTTGTCCCAGAAGCAGATAATCTAGGCTATTGGGGTTTTGTAATGCCAGACCACTATATGTGGGGACCGCAAATGGGAGGAGACTCGACTCTTGACACATGGATTATGTTAACGTATTTGGCAGCTAAAACAGAAAAAATCCGTTTGGGCACACTTGTGACACCCATCCCATTTAGACCGCCTAGCATGATTGCCAAGATGGTCTCTACACTTGATGTCATCTCCAATGGAAGGACAGTTTTTGGTGTGGGGGCAGGGTGGTCTCAAACCGAATTTGAAGGCTATAGCAGTTGGGACGAACCCAACACAAGGGTAGATAAAACGATTGAAGGACTTGAACTAATACTTAGGCTATGGGACTCTACCAATGCTGCTTCGTCTCCTGTTAACTTTCAAGGAAAACATTATTCTACAAAAGGTGCAGTACTGGACCCAAAACCTATGCAAAAGCCACATCCTCCGCTGCTTTTTGGTGGAACGGCTCCACGCATGTACCGGTTAGCTGGACGGTATGCAGATATTTGCCTGATTCCTCCTTGGCTGCCTCCAGAAAAGGCGGATGAGGCGAAGCGGATCATATTGGAAGAAGCCAAGCGCCATAATAGATATGCTAACATCTCTTTTGCAGAAATTCTACGTGAAGCAATGGCTGATTCTCCCCAATCTGCACCACCAAAATATGACGTGCAATCCTACTTGAAAGGAGTAGAAAGGGTAAGAAATTCTGGAAGTGAATATGTCATTATTCCTGTTTTTGGACCTTATGAAGTGGTTTCAGATATAGTTAAGGATTTTGGTAGACAGATCATACCATCATATAGCAGCAAATGATAACGACATAAAAGGTGAGGAGTAGCAAAGGCGTAGTCCAGAACGCTGAAGATAGTGCACCTCTTACCACCCTGTATTCTCCGCATTGGAAAAAATCTGTCTCTTTTTCTATTCTAGCTAAATCCTTACTATTGCGGCAACGTTTTTCATAGGTGCCTTTTCCAGCTCATCGCGCACTGCCTTTGAAATATGCTCCTGAGCCGTAAGACTTGAAAAGTCCATCAATTTTACGCCATCGAGGATGTGGATCTGCGGGGCTAGATCTTTGCCGCTGTCAGCGTGCTGCCTGAGAAGGCTTTCGATCCTATCGGCCACTTGCTCTGGAGAACCAGTGAAAATTGCTGCATTTTCGATGGAAAGCCTGACTCTGCCATACTTGTCAAGCACTAGCACGGGTTGCTTTTTCGATTTCAAAAAGAGCATCTTCTTGTTCATCTGGCAGACAAATATATGGTAATTATTCGTGTCGAAAATGCACTTTACTCCCTCATGTATACCGAAAAGCTCGCAAGCAAGGACATGGGCATCTTCTTTCTTTATCTCCTGAGCATTTGTAGTGCCTATATCCAGTGAAACGTTTCCCATAGCAGTCACTCGCATAACCGATCGCTCACTGATGTATTCTGACTGGATTGTTATTGATTCAGGCAGGGCTCCACGCTGTAAAGCCACTTGTTTCACCTGCTCTGTTAGTGCAGAAATATCCTCCAGTCGTGGATTGGTGACAGTTTTCTCTGACTCTTCATGAATCATTGCCGCCGCAACACCGATGGATGAGATCACTTCGGCGTGCTCTGCAATCTTGTACTGCAGCTGTTGCTTGAGTGCAATATAGGGCACGAGCACTGATGCCCCACCACCTCCACCGATGAGCACTACGCGCTCTTTTTTAAGCTTGTATTCTTTAATCACATGCTCAACAATATCAAGAACCTTTTTGGCAGAAATGTCAAGAATCATGGTCGCTGCCTTTTCCATTGTGGTGCCGAGCCTGTTGGCAAGTATTGAAAGTGCTATCTTCGCAGAAGTTTGGTTTGCCTTTGCATAATCGCCTTCTGGCACAAGGCCTAGCGCATTTGCAGCGCACGTGTTTGTTATCGCAAAGCGCTTGCCTCCCGCAGACTCGATCGCTATGTAATCAATGGGATCACCCTCTTTTGGTTTGAAGGTGATAATCTGGCCACCCTCAAGATCCTCCGGCGATGCAAAGCACGAGTAAGGAAGACCGGCGATATGCGCAGACCGAGGGCCTAAGTCTGTTATCTTTCTGCCGGACCAGCGCACCAGTGAGCCGCCCCCGACCCCAGCAACTCGGACATCAAGCGATCTAATGCAGGTAGGGTGCTGCATTATTGTGACGTAGCGCATCTCTGGCTTGCCATCCTTGATCACGCAGACATTTGTTGACGTGCCGCCAACTTCTATAAAAATACCGTCAATTACGCGCAGGTGGAGGAGAGCACCAGCAACGCTTGCTGCCGGGCCAGACAGGACTGTGACAATGGGCTTGCTTCGAAAAGTGCTCATATCCGTGACCCCGCCATCACCCTTCATTATCAGAACAGGAGCAGTGATTTTTTCATTCCGCACAGCAGACTCGACAAACTTTGCCGTGTTTGTTGACTTGGGCAGGATACCCCCGTTGATTGCTGCTGTAAGCGTCCTTATTTCCAGCCCATAGATGCCGGTCAGCTCGTGACCTGCGGTAGCAGGAATGTCTGATCTTTCCATCACAAATCGCTCATTGCTTGGGTCGTCAACGCTGTATGCCTCGCTAACCACTATAACTTCAGCACCTTCTTTTTTTAGTTCAGCTACTGCCTGCTTGATTTCCTTATCCTCAAGGTATTTTGAAGTGTCAAGGAAACGGTAGCAGGTATGCAGATACTTGTTTGGTGCAAGCTTGACATCTTTGATGTTTGTGCGCTTGATCACATTTGATTTTTCCAAGCCGACACCCATGCCTATAATTCCAACCTTGGCAGTATCACCTTCAAGGAGTGCGTTGACTGCCTGTGTGGTGCTGTGGGATATCAGCTCGATCTCGGAGTTTTGGATCGAATATCTTTGTATCAAGGTTTCAAGTGCCTCAACTATGCCGCTTGAAACACCATTAGATGAAGAGTGTGTGGTAGGGACGGTAACCTTGCCTAATATCTGGCCTGTCACCATCTCAATGGCGACGGCCTTGGTGAATGTACCGCCTACATCTATGCCTACTCTAATTCTCCTACTTTCCAAGAGCGTTAGGCTAGCCTAATTGGCCAATGTAATTTATATTTTCGTATGCATTGAGTATGGATCAGAAGCTCGGATAAATTATGTTCTGGGATCATAGAAGGTAGGTCATCATTCTAACTCCAGAAATGTTGAATATGCCGTTGATCTCATTGTCATATTCTGGGACTTCAAGTGCATCGTTCACTTTGATTTAAGATGTATCTCCTCATATCCTCTGCCTCAACTTTTTTGAACTTCAAGAGTGACTCTATTGGTTATGGAGATAGGTTCTCGCCGGTGCACATTTGTATCTCAGCTGCCCTCTGATGTTATGTTCCCTAGCCTTTGCCTTGATTTTCGAGTTTTATTCTTGCCCAGTATAGATAGCTGACGCTGCTGAGGTTTTTCAATATTATAGTTGTATCGTAAATAACATAGATGCAACTTTATTAATGGAACTAAGAAAATTATTATAGATAAACATAAGAAGTAAAATTATGGGAACAATCTGAATATTTCGGGAGCCAACAAGAGTAATATTTTTCATCAAAAAAAATACAAGCTTATATCTATCAGTGTAGTAAACTATGCGTATACATACAGAAAGTATATGTCAGATTCATTACATCCACGTGATCTAGGAGTTATTGTGAGAAATACACAGCCAGAGGACATTACCAAAATAGTAGATTTACAAAAAGAATCCTTTCCATATCTTGCTCGTTATGGAAATATATGGCATCCAGAAGAGCTTGAAAGTCATCTTCGTATTTTTCCACAAGGACAATTTGTTGCTGTCGAACCAGATGGTATGGTGGTCGGTTCTGCTAGTACTCTTATAGTCCTAGTTAAACCGGAGCATGCTGAACACACATGGAAAGAGATCACTGCAGAGGGTATGTTCACAAATCATAATTCTAATGGAGATAGCCTTTATGGTGCAGATATATCCACACATCCAAAACACAGACATGAAGGTATAGGAGGCATGTTTTACGAGGCTAGAAAGGAATTAGTTGCTAAGTTGAATCTAAGAAGAATGATAGCAGGCGGAAGACTATTCAACTACTGTGAATATGCAGAAAAGATGTCAGCTCAAGAATATGCTGACAAAGTGATGAAAGGGGAATTAAAGGATCCTGTCTTGTCGTTTGAATTAGATAATGGGTTTAGATTTATCAAAATACTCCCAAATTACTTGGATGATATTCGTTCTCTGAATTATGCTAGTTTTATAGAATGGGTAAATCCTAGTTACCAGCAGAATCGCTAAATAGTGATTATCAAGTCTTCTGCTGTTCAGTTATATCTCAAAATTTAGAAAGGCCTTTGACTTTCGAACACTATAAGGTTTTTCCCGTATTTCTTAATGAGAAAGCCAAGAGGACAAAGAAGAGTGGAGGCTATTATAACTGGCTACCTTATGCGCATAATTTACTCCAAGCTGTATTTGATTCACTTCTGAATCAACAGCACCATCATTATTTTGTCTCTGATTTCAATCTTGATCTCCAGGTCAGCAACCGGATGGCCAGTGATGAAAAATCTTTCAAATCTTGAAAAGTGCTTGTGCATTTCTGAACATCAAAAGTTCACGTGAGTGTTGAGTGAGCTTGAGTTTAGCAGCAAAATTAAGATATGACTCCATGCTGGATATGGGCCAATCACTTCCATACAAAAGATATAGTGGCTCACCAACATAGTTCAAAAATTCAGTGACTTTGTCAACCATAAAATCTTCGAAATAATCAGAAAATGCGCCCAGCACCAAACCCGAGATGTCTGCATAGACATTCTTGTTCTTGTAGATCAGCTCTTCGCAATCCTGAATCCAAGGGTTTCCTAAATGACATATTATTATCTTCAGCTCTGGATTATCTACGGCAACTTCGTCAATGTTCAAAGGATGAGAGAATCGTAGCTTCCCTTTACTTGAAAATGTGTCTCCTGTATGTATCATGACCGGCATACCAAATTCTACGCACAGATCATAGACTCGCTGGTATCTCTTGTCATATGGGTAGTAATGCTCATAACCACAGTAAAGTTTCATACCTTTTATCAGGCCGTCTTTCAACCATTTTCTGCAATTTTGAAAGTCGTCATCATTGTGTCCGTCAATTGAAAAACCTGCCACAATAGACAGGATGTCGTTGTATTTCTTTGTAGCTTCTATCAGTTGCTCGGTGGATGGTCTATCCTCGTTTACCTTATAAGATGAAAGGATGATCGTATGGTCAACGTTGTCGGCTTCCATTGTGTGGACCAGCAGTTTTATTCGCTCTTCTAGTGGCACATATTTAGTTCCCTCATAGCGATTGAGATGCACATGGCAGTCTATTACTCTCGTCATTTGAGCATCAACTCACTTTTGAAGCACATACTTCGGGTTTATCCATTCTATAAAACTAGCATAATTCAAGGAACGACCGTCTTTCATATAGTTTGGCAAGATTTTGATAAACTTGAAGCCATTATTTAATTGAAATGATAAGACAAGGTCCTTTAATTCTCCCTTGACCACCTTTTCAGCATATTCTTGAGCTGACATCTTTTCTGCATATTCACAGTAGTTGAATAGTCTTCCGCCTGCTATCATCCTCCGTAAATTCAATTTAACAGCCAAATCCTTCCTGGCATCGTATAGCATAGTTGCAATACCTAGCCCTCTGGAGTCAGGATGTGTTGATATATCTGCACCATACAGACTATCTCCTTTGAGGGTATGGTTTGTAAACATCCCATAAGCAGTAGCTTGTTTCCAAGTATGTTCTTGGTAATCTGGAGTGAGTGAAGTTACAAGGCTGCTTGAAGAGGCTATTATTTTTCCGGCTAACTCCGCGCAAAACTGCCCCTCTGGAAATATTTTGATATGACTTTCAAGATGATATTCATCCCATATTACTCCATCTTTAGCCATGATGGGAAAAGATTGTTTTTGCAATTCTACAATATGAGGAATATCCTTTGAAGTGACATTTCTAATAATGATGCTATTATTATTATCATGAGTCGCCAATTAAATCGGCTCCAGCATGCAGTATTCTTATCAAGGATTAGTGTGTATGCCTGCTAGAAATTCGTTCGCCTGGCCACGATCTTATGACAACATACTAGTCATCAATATTTTGTCATAAAATAAATATGATTTAGTGATTCTATATTGACATATCTTGTCTCAATCTTTCGAGCATACGCTCCATATTACGTCTTTGACACTTGGCATGGCCTTCACTCTTCAAGCAAATCAAGCAGATGGAAATTATCCTTGATAATTACCTCAGCTCGATCCATATCACAAGTGAGTTGCTAATTATCAGGATGGTGAAGAGATCTCTTTGAATGATGGCGACGCTCCAACAAATTTGGCAATCTTGTGTCTAAGAAAAACCTCATGTTCTTTTCCACAGTCATTACATCGAAGTCTGAGATTGCCAGAAATGCTCCTATATTTTGGCTTTACCACTTCGTCCTCCTCGATGCATTCCATTATGTTTCCACAATCACATGAGATCAGGTGTTTTGGCACTGAATACACTTACACAGAAGAAGAATTAAAGCATGTAAACTAGAAGTTTCATGCTTTTACTTTTGTGAGATGATGAAGAAAATGAACTGTGTATAATCTGTTGGTGCATATATAAGGTTAAGTCTTGGAACAGCTAATAATACTATTGCATATTTGCCCGCCTCTTCAAAAGAGCAACAATACAAGCAGCATCTGACGGTTCTCTTGTACTAGTACCCGAAGGATAATGCTCCATATAGTGTGGATAAAGATGAGTAGCGGTAAGGAAGAAATGCACTGAGGTACTTTTGAACAGCAAGGCCAAACAATTATGCAATGCAAAGTCGAAGGGTCAAGGATTCAAGAGCTGTCAAGAACACAATTTGAGAACCTTCCACAACTGATTCAGGAAAAGCTAAACATGTCGGCACAGAGCCTGCTACTTTTACCTTTAAAACTTGAAGTCGCACGATATGTATTACCTTCCTTGCATGTAAAGCTCAATTTATTTAAATTGCATACATTACTCTTTCTGGCTGATTACCCCAACCATCTTTTGTACCAGCTGGTAGCTGCTGTTATGACATTGACAGGCACACATTTGGGTGTTGTCCGAGCCATCTATCATGGTCGTGACGAGGCCATCGCAGGAACCATGGTCATTTTGAATGCATTTATTAGAAGTGGTAATAATGTGAAGTAGTGTCAACCAGTTAAGTATGTTGTTATTGTGCTGAAGTGTTGTCAACATCTGCAAGAGGTGCACTCGCTTCGGTTAACAAGTCTCGGTTGCAGCGAGGACATTTTATAGGCGATATCTCGTGGTTTATTTCTTCCAGTTTGCTTCCATCAGCAATACATTTACCTTCAAAATCACTGCTATGAATATCGGCGGGCACGAAGTTGAACTCTTTATCACATCTGAAAAGATGGTAATCAGCATAGTCTGCGTTAGCGTCTGTTAGGACTTGGTCGAGGTCTGAGCTACCAAGTGGCAATTTCGATTCATATCCACAACCATTGCAAGTAAAGTGATAAATCTGCATTACTGCAACTTGATTATCTCGTCCCATGTCCCAGTCAATGAGAACATGAAATACTTATCTTGACTGTTAGATTCGAATTGCAGGATGTCTCCGCCCGCTATCGAGGTCTTGAATAATTTGTTCAGGTACTGCATAAAGCTGGGTCCTGCAACTATACTCTTTGCTTCATGCTCAAGTGGTTTGTTGTAGTATTTCTTCAAAGCTTCTCCCAATCCTATGTTGCCAAGTTCTTCTACCAAGTCAGCTAAATCCACAAACGTGGTATTTCTTTTATGTAATCTAATTCTAGCCATTGTAAAATAGTAACCTGTTTCTTATAACATAAACTGTAATTTATCTATATGTCCTATATCCATTTTTCTGTAATACAAGAACACCCTCATAATTCGAGCCTCCAAAATTCTATTTTTTGCAGTAAATATAGGTCAATAAGAAACCTTACGACCTGCAGCATAGCAATGATTGAGGGATAACCTCTAAAGCTAGTATAGAGCCATATTACAAGCAGAGTCCTAATCTCTAACAGCCAGATCCTACCAGAGAACCTCAAATTGCATTGTGGAGAAGGCATCAGACTAGCATCATCGTTAACTTCAACACCAACAATAAAGCAGAAGCAAGAGCATATGATTCATTCATCAACCTCAAGAATTTCAAGATAAGTTGAGATATGTGTAAATGTCAAGACCTGACTCCTGAGCATGTTGAGTATGTGAAAAACTGAGCTAGTTTATATCAAAAAGCAAGTAACTTGCGAGAATTCACAAGGCATTTTATGTCAGTTTATGATAGATTGTTTTTTTATAAAAATCATAAAAGCTAGAATTCATGGCTCTGCTTGTAACAACTAGAGTTAGATAGCCAAATTACCATGTTAGCGGTAGAGAATAATAAACCAAGAGAGATTTGTAGCTAGCTGTACCCAAAGCCGAATTTAACACCGACAGAGGTCCAAACTCAGACTCCCAGAAATTGGGAACGATGACACGAGCAAGACAAATGAAGGAGCAAAAGAAGCAGAAGGCTTCTCAAGCCAGGATTAAACTATACAGTCAAACATATCAAGTATCTTATCATAGAGGGACTTACTTATACCGTACCCATGACCTAAAATTCAGAAAAAGTCTCCACAATAATAAAAAATATCTGGTTATGCAAACCGTTCGATGCGATCAGGAACACGTAATCTAGACTTCTCTAAGAACCTACTTCTCGCAGCAATGGTAGCAATGTTATATCTCTCATGGTTACCGATGTTGACAAATGAAGTGCTCGCAGTTCCAGACAGATCTGCAATGTTACACTTCTCATGGTTACCGATGTTGACAAATTCTATGCTCGCAACTTCAGATAAATTCGGAATAGACGAACTTTATCGTACAGCAAATGATGGTCCTACCTGGTTCCTAGACAATAAAGATCCACAAGAGGATGACAATTTTTTGATGACATCAGCTGAACACATAAAATTACAAGAAGAAGGCTCGGATGTATTTGAACTGGATGCAGAGACAGGCACACAAAAACATGGAGTAAGGATTCATGCAGATTCTCCAGACGGCGAGTGGAAGAATGTGGAAATGACTGGTTACTTTAAGCTAAATCAAGGAAAGGATCAATTTACCCTAATAGCAAGACAGGGTCCAACCTACAATGATGATGGTGGATGTGGTGCTTATGGTTACTACGGCCTACTTGATTCAAATGGCGACGCTTATTTTAAGAAAAAGTTATTCCATCATGGAGGGTATACAGACAGGACTGCAGTAGAGAAAAACGTGGTAGACAATCTGGAGGATAGATGGGTAGGCATCAAGATGGTGACGTATAATTTGGAC
>DATDKS010000069.1:0-8399 GCA_036519825.1 Nitrososphaera sp.
ATAATGACAAACCTCTATAATATAATTTTGTAAATGCCAAGTTCACCTTTCTGATACTAGCTAACATACACATATCATCTCGAGCAACAGCCCATCGGGATGGCAGAAAAAGTCAACCCGATTAGTTGAGAGATGTATATCCTTATTCTTTACTTCTCCCGCCATACTGCCTTTCTTTGAGCCAGCAATGCAAACCCAATCATATACGCAAAAATGACCGCAAATCCAATCGCCGGTGACCATCCTTCCAATTCCTGGGGAGCGCCCATCCCCTGTTGCAATATCAGCGAGGCGTGAGTAGTTGGAATCACATAAGCAAGATATCGCAATTCCTCTGTGGGTACTATCGCTAATGGATAGAATACTGGGGGCAATACAACAATTGCAATCCTCAAAAATGCAATAAAGGATTCAACAAACCGAGGATGAGTTGCACGAGTGGATATGAAATACCCGATGCTTGCCGTGGAAGCCCAAACAAGTAGAAGGGTAGGTATGACCATCTCGGCGCTGTACAGAAAGTCGCTGCTAAATATCACTACGAGTGCTGCCAGGACTAAAAAGGCTGGAATGCCAAACAGCAATTCTGCCAGTGCAATGCCTGCCATGTAGGTGAAGGAGGAAACTGGAGAAGAGACAAAGACATCCTGCATCTTGTATTCTACTTTCCAGTTTATGATGTTGTTGCCTGTAGCCAGTCCATAGCTTGCTGCGGCTGACACTAGGCTGCCTGCAAACGCCAGTTGGGTGTATTGCCCGCCGCCAATAACAAACACCATAAACAGGAAGGAGAATGGAATCATTGCAGCAAATATTATCGAAGCTGGGTATCTGCGAAGCCACAGCAGCCCGTTCATGTGGGCAATTAGAAATGCCTGCCTTATCGCCAGTGTAAAAGAAGATCGAATATTGCTCTTTTTATCACTGCTCGTTTTCCTACCGGCGCCACTGGTCTGCACTATTGTATTAGTACAGTCGGCGATATTATCTAATAATGTTGGCTTTATCCAAAATCAAATGTGTTGGGTATAATATTACCCCCAGTTTGACCACATCATCCCTCTAATGCAGCAAAATCTGAAAATAGTTACTCAAATGGAAGACACACTCTTCATACTAACAGATCTTTCTGGGACCTTAGGGTATAATGAACTGATTCGTGAAAAAAAGTGGCGCTACGCCAACTTGATTAGTCTATGTGAATATAACATATCATCAGATGATGCTAATTTGATAATGCCGCTTTTACAACTCCCTGATCGCAATTCTTCCAAAGGTCACTCTAGAAATGGCGTCATGATTTTGCAGGCCGATATATCCCTCCAATTGACGATTACCTGTAAACTCTGTCAATCTCTTATTATTTAGAATGACCGTATAATTTTGGTCAATGGCATGAATTTCAAAGGTATTCCATTCCCCTGCTATCTTTGACGCAAATGTTGAAGGTGGTGCAAAATTGTATACAGCTCCTGTTCTATGAGTGGCATTTCCATCTTGAGGTTCCGCGTCGTATATCTGAATTTCGTAACCGGTATTAACTGCAATCCATGGGTCATCATCCGGGTCGGAAATGCGAACAAAGATGCCTGAATTGTCTTCCCATGCGCTGGTTTTCCAATTTGCTCTAAGAATAAAGTCCCGAAACTTTTTCTTTGAATACCATAATATCCCCATCCCTCCGTTCGATATTATCATGCTCTGCCAGGGGACAAAAATGCCGGGTCCGCACATTTTCCAACCATGCAAGCTGGTGCCATCAAGAATTGTCTCAAAACCATCCTCATCATCATCATCTAAGGAAGTGCCTGTCATGCTCTAAGAGCTCTCTCATTGACTTTTAGACATCTGCAATTACTAAATATCTTGCTGCGGCTGCTGCTTCATCCTCATCCCTATCTTTAACACTCCCATAAAAGATAGAATGGTCGGATTTCCCGCAGGAGTCATTACATCTGGCAATGGTGTTGGAAATCAGTGATAGCTGCTCATTCAAACGCGATTTGTGGTTGTAAAAAGCATAATAATTATCAAGAGGTGTAAAAAGAGGATATGCAGAAGGGGCTCCGTTAACATAAGAGGACGTCATATGTAATAGGAACAATGTGCCAGTCAATTCAAGAACAAGGAATGGCTAATGATGCATTGTATTTGTTAGTTTATTTTCCAAAGGTGTTCCATCTCGAATCGCTCTGAGTGCCCTAGTATTATAACAATGATGAGTTCTCCTGTGAATTCCGACGCAAATATCAATAGATTCCGAATGAGTTGATCGGCACTAGCTCAGTACTAATATATCCTTAAATGCGTTCATGCAATAAAATAATCGATGAACCAAAAATGGATTTTCTTATCTGAAGTGCAAAGAACGGGAGCGGATAATAATGCCTGATACAAACTTTTCTCAAAAAGAGAAAGATTACCTAGGATTACAGCGTCTTGCAAGGATAGCAACAGCTTCCTCCAGGGGAGAAGGGTCTATCCAACCAGATGTTGTCCCCGTGGGGTTTGATTTTGATGGTGAATACTTTTACGTTAGCGGAATGAATCTTCTCAAATCCACCAAATACAAGAATGTCCAGAAAAATCACAGAGTCGCACTAGTTATTGATGATTTGAAATCGGTGGACCCCTGGGAACCTAGGGGAATAAGAATTTACGGAGTCGCTGATGTAGTTAACCGTCAGGGTGGATATATGCAACAAACTGACCATCCTTCCGCGATCTATATCAGGATTAAGCCGATGAAAAAATGGAGCTGGGGAATTGACGCACCGGTTTTTCAGGTAAGCGCATCCGCATAAGAAAGATCAACAAATACAAGATAGCAATATTCAGCAAAAAAACTTATCTTTGCTGAGTCGGCAAACCTACAATGAGATTATTGTCTGTGTGTCTTCGTGTTTATTTTTTCAAATAACAAATATAGAAGTAGTAGCTGTGCGGCTAACGTTCCGGTGAGCGAGGTTGTATTGGCCACCTACTAGAGAGCTTCGGTTAGGCGACCGAGCTTATCTGTGAGTTCCATGTTTTCTGAATAGTCAACGGGGCATGTGATTATTGAGATCGCATTATCCTCAAATGCAGATTTCAGAGTAGGCAGGAGCTCAGCCGCACGACTGATCCGATATCCTTTTGCTCCAAAGGCTTCAGCATACTTCACAAAGTTGGGATTATGGAAGTCGACAGACGAATGGTGTCCGAGCTCCAAATCCATTTTCCATTTAATGAGTCCGAAAGCTTGGTCTTCCCAGATTAGGACTACAATGGGGACATGTTCCCGTATGGCTGTTTCCAACTCGGAACCAAGCATCAAGAACCCTCCATCTCCTGCAGCGGCAAGCACTTTTCGTTCCGGGTAGGCCAGCTTGACCGCTATTGCTCCAGGTAGAGCGAAGGCCATGGTTGATAGCCCGTTAGAAATCAGACAAGTATTAGGTTTGAACGTAGGATAGAGGCGGGCCATCCACATCTTCAACGCTCCTGTATCGACTAGCACAATATCTGACTGTCCAAGTGCCATACGGGTGTCAGAGACAATTCGTTGCGGTTTAACAGGGAACGAATCGTCTTGAGCCCCTTCCTCAAGCTCTGTTCGGAGCAGATTCACAATCTTTTGGTTTCCTGCTTTCAGTCCTTCTTTGGGGCTCACTGCTTTACCAAGGTCATCAAGTGCCATCGAAAGGTTGCTCTCGATCCCAACAGCAACAGGATAGTGTGCATCGACCTCAGCAGCATATCTAGAAATATGTATGATCTTCTTGTCGGCATTCGGGTTTATCCGCACAGGGTCGAATTCCTGCAGGTCGTAGCCTACACTGATAACCACGTCGGCAAGATCGAATCCGAAGTTTATGTAATCACGACGCATAAAGCCTACAGTTCCTAATGCATTTGGATGCATATCTGGAAACACTCCCTTTCCCATGAAAGTGGTTGCGACTGGAATGCCAAGATGCTCGGAGAACCGAATTAGTGCATCCTGAGCGTTATCTCGTGCAGCGCCATGACCTGCAAGGATGATGGGAGACTTAGCTGCCTCCAATACCTTTGTCGCCCGACAGACCTGCGAAGGGGAGGGAGCACTATCATACACTTGCGATCGAGGCAGTGGCCGAAGATCTGGCGATACGGACATCACTTCAAGATCTTGGGGGACACCAATGTAGCAGGAGCCAGGACGTTCTGTCTGCGCAACCTTGAAAGCCTTTCTCACCATTTCCGGTACTGCGCTAGGAACCTTTATTTCTGCTGCCCATTTCGTTATGGGCTTGAACATGCTGACGAGATCAACAAACTGATGTGTTTCCTTATACTCGCGGTTAAGGCCGACCTGGGCGCTGATGGCGACCAGGGGGACACTGTCTGTATGGGCATCTGCGGTTCCCAATAGCAGGTTAATGGCTCCAGGTCCCAGTGTCCCAGTGCATACCCCAGCTTCCCCAGTAACGCGGCCGTACATGTCCGCCATGAAGGAGGCGGCTTGCTCGTGATGAACTAAGATAAAGCGAATTGACGAACTATTTAGTGCATCTATAAATTGGATGTTTTCTTCGCCGGGGATTCCGAAGACATATTTGACTCCTTCATTTTCGAGGCACTTGACTATGAGCTTGGCAACACTCGGCTCATTGCTTGACCTTACTTTTTCTACTCTTTTCATGCCTGCTGCATATCTAAAAGATACGATGATAAAAAGACGCCATTACGATTTTGATTTGATTATGGTGCTAGTTCAGCCTGGCTAGTCTAAATCTCTTTTGAACCGTGACAATATGTTCTCTAATGACACAGTAAATAATAATCCTACACGATCTGGACCTGCAATCAAAAATACAAGAACTTTAAAGCTCAGGAGTTTGGAGCTCTATGTGTGCGGAGTATAATCTCGATGGTTATACCTCTACCTCAGATTCGGTATAGATTTTGAACTCTTTTCCTCTTCAATGCCTCTCGGCCATGAGCTACAGATATTGGCTCTGCTCCACTTACTGCCCCCACCTGTTGAGGATAATGCAAAAGAGCTCCCACCACAGCAGCAGCCGCAAAGCCAGTGCCAAGGTGACGGATAGAAATATTTCATCATTTACTTTCTCTTTCTACTTCTTTAAGCGGCAATGTAACGATTATCTCTTCTCTTCTACCTTTTACCATTAACTTAAAGTATGGGATAGTTTTTTACGATGAGTTCCCCTAATTTCGATTTCAGTCTTGAAATGATCTTTCTTCATTTTGATGAAGAAAGCTATTTCTTCAGTAGCTTGAAAGCGTGTGCCCACTCGTTCTTAAGAAACCCAGGTATGCACCATAGTATGCATAGTGGTTCAATTGCTCTTGCGCTTTCTACCTTTCCCATATCTTCAATTTCGAACCCAAACTTTTCTATTAAGTCATGTACTTTCTTCTTTGCATCATCATTATTCCCACAAATGAACATGGTTGGCTTTGCATCCCCTCCAAAGTCAGGATTGACCATGACAGCAGATCCAATGCTATTAAATGCTTTTACGAACTGTGCATCTGGGGCAATTCTCTGAAGTCGTTCCATCAGAGATTCTTCCAAACTTGTAAAATATCTCAATACTCCATTCTGTGGTGGAGCATCGGCAATAGGATTCGTTGAATCAATAACAGTTTTTCCCGACAGATGCGTTTTCACTTTCTCAACAATTTTTTCTGCAACTGTCCCCTTAACACATAAAACTATAAGTTCGCCCGATTGAGCAGCTTGCTCGAACGAGGCAGTCTCTATCTCGGGATTTTCTCTTTTGAATTCTGCAAGTTTTTCCGCATGGTCGCTGCCTATCACTACCTGATAGCCATGCTTCAAAAAGCCTTTTGTAAGAGCCTTTCCAACATCGCCAGATCCAAGAATTCCAACTTTGGTCATATGGTTATTGGTAAATGATTTGGGGTGCTTTTAATATTTATTTTCGACAAGTTTGCTTTGTTTGCGAAAACGAGAGACCAAGATCAGATTGATAAAGGAAGGATATAACAATAGTTAAAGGCGCTATTCCAATTCGATCCGCACTCTACTTCTGCTACATGACTGCCTGCCTGCTTGACTGCTTTTACTGCATTGTCTCTTGATTCTGAAGGTTTCTGTACAATTCCACTGCCGGATCTTCTCTCGCTAATGCAGTAATAATAGCGACAACAATTCACAGATGACCGTGCCTGTAATATTGAAATGATTGGGAGACTATCCAGAGCCATCATTGGACACCTATCATAACTGATCGGTCGGGTAGGATGCCTTCAAGGTGGCGGCCTCACAAAAATACACAGCCATTACGATAAATATGCTTTTACTAATTGACTTTTTACTTCATTTTCTAAAGTAAACAAAGAAAATGTACAATATCGTAATGATCTCAAACCTGCCAACAATCATGTTTGTACTAAGCATTAGCTTTGAAAACACATCTAAATTGACAGATGTTATACCTGCAGTTAGGCCCGTCGTAGAGATAGCAGAGGTAGCTTCAAACAGAGCGTCTTCAAAACTGCTCTTTGTAAGAGAACTCAAGACTGACCCTGTGATTAAGGTAACGGAGACGTAAAGCACAATGACAAGTAGAATTTCTCTGACCACTTTCTTGCTAATAATGAGCTTTACTCGTTTCAGGATGCGTGCCTGCTGTTCAACTATTTCCTCCAAATTCCTTTTTTGATGCTCATCGCGTAACGTTGTCATGAACTCCGTGCTTCTATAAGGATTCGTTGTAGAAGAAATGGAGGTAGAAGTAGAAGTCCCCATAATAGCACTTCTATCCTTCTCTCTGGACTTTTTAGTAAACTCTTCATAAAGAACAACAAATCTGCCCACCTTTATTCCGCCAGCTGTAGAAAATGCTGTTCCCCCGATTAACATTATCATAATTAGGAATATTTTTGCAGCATAAGGAATTGATTGAATGTTCAAGTATTGAAAGCCTGAAGTAGTCGAGCCACTAATTATATGAAATATCGAGGTGTAAACGTCGACTTCGCCGACAGATAACCAATAAAATATCGCAATACCTACTACTATCAAAACGAGAAATACGGCTACTTCAAGTGTAATTGCTCTCCTTGTCAACAGTCCTTTCCTGCTGAAGATGTGATAATGAAATGCAAAAGGCAAAGCGGAAAGAATCATTCCAACTGCCAAGATGCCTAGACGTTCCGGATGAGTGGGAGTTATGATATCAGAGGAAGTAACGAATCCTCCGCCGGTAATTGTTCCAAATATTAACAATATTGCATTCAAGGGATCAGTTTGGCTGAAGAATATGATCACAAAGATAAGTATCAGTGTATAGGCAGTAAAAATTCCTACAATGGTTATTATCAGCTCTCTTGCTCTGAGAAGACCTCCGCCAAGGACACTTTTCATTGCGCTCAATTTCCGCTCGGGGAAAAATAGGATCATCACTAAGTAGACGAAACTTAGGCCTCCGACCCACTGAGTGTATGAATGATAAAAATTGAGACTCCTTGGAAGATTATCAGGATCGCTAATAATTGACAAGCCCGTTGTTGTGAAGCCCGATACACTCTCAAAGAAGCTATCTACAGCTAGTGATGACGAGCCAGCGTCGTTTCCAAAAGGATTGAAATAGATATAGGGGATTGAGCCAAAAAGACTCAGCAATATAAAACCACTGACTACAAAGATTGAAGCTTGCTTGAGATTCATCGGGCCTTTCTCACCTATATTTGTCAGAAAGAACCCGGCAAAAGAAAGACCTACAACGGCGAAAAATATCCCAATTGTGCTTTCACTTTCTCCAAGGGCTGTGCCAATCAAAGCTGGAACAACAAGGAGTATTCCTGAGAACTGAAGCAGAATGCCAAGGTTCCCAAGGATAGGCTTGTACTGCTCCCTCATTAGACTCCTATAACGACTAAAGGTTCGGTCTATGACAGATGTTCTTACAGCATTTGCAAGGGCTTGTTGAGTGACTAGTCCGAGTATTAGAGAGGCATCTGCTACAGGAATGCGCTTTATTTGATTGAGACGCATTAGCTTAAGGGCTTGTTGAACGGTTCCTTTTGGAGAAATGGTAATTAGCGGCGCAGACATGATCGATTTAAGAAAAACCTCGTCGGAATCTTCGCCTTTCATCACCACCTTGTCGATTATATCACTGTCAGTGACTATTCCTGTGGGTGTATTGCCTCTTAGTACTATAATGGTATCTGCATTATGAGATTGCATTTGCCTGACTGCTGAAGCCACACTCATGTTTTCATCTAGAACTACAAATAGTCGGTGCATATACGAGGTGATTCGTCTTTCTAATATGTCCTGCATGAGCAGTGATATTCCTGAGCTGGATAACTCTGTGGTGTATTAATGATAACCTTTATGTCGAGAAACTGCAGGCAACCGAGCTTCAATAAGATATGAC
>DATDKS010000070.1:0-4706 GCA_036519825.1 Nitrososphaera sp.
GCAGAGTTAGAGGGAACACTTCAACAACCGATACTACTGCCCGCATGACGGCATCAGTTGACGCACAACAGACAGCAGAAACAATTAAAGGCATTGCTCGGAGAATAAGAGAAGAGTCAATCAGGATGAGAGAGCTGGTAATTGCTATACGCCAGAGCGGAGCGGTCGAGGAACTCGTTGATTCATTTAGGGAGGCATCGCTTGCAACACGTGACACTGCAAAAGAAATTAATGAAGCGGCCCGCGCTCTAAGGGACCGTGGTGCAATCCGGGAGACTGCTGTTGCGATAGATGAGACAGCTAAGGCAGCTCAAGAAACGGCTGAAACCGTAAGGGGCGCTGCTAGAGAAGTTGGAGAGGCTGCACCTATTACGTCAGAGAGCGTAAGAAAGACGGGAAGGAGGCTTCGAAGGTCGCCAAAATCAACTACCGCTACTGACACTGCTGCAGGCCTAGAGGAAGGAACACCAACCAGCTGATACATAAAGCTGTGCGATTGATGCTGTTGAGGGTACATCTCAAAATATAAGGTCGAAATGGAAACGGAAATGGCAAAGACCAAGTTGACAAGCATTTGGATAATCCCCCTTGCTTTTCTACTACCATCCATTCTACTTACCTTGTCCCTATGGCGGCGGATAAGCAGATACAGGCGGTACAAGAAGCCCCAGTATTACAATCGGGAAACTATGCGAAAGATGGTATGAGTACCAATACTGCATAGAACGATCCTCTCCAACTAATTTTTTGTCTATTTCTTAGCATAGACAAAGGGATTATCTGGGATAACTATCCAACAAAACAATATCCCACCAACAATAGAAAACTCCTGCTTTTACAATTGGCCAAGGTTTTCTTGCAGGTGTGGATCTGTCACTTGAACGACGATTTTTATTACAAATATGGCCTAGGGGCTAAAAAAGCTCCAGTGTGAGGTAATGCTTGCATATGAGACAGTTGGCCACCAGTGCGATTCCTATTGGTCTAACCGAAATTTTGTTGATTATTTTGAGTTAACTCAATAAATAGTATGTAGCATCAATATTGCGATATATGGCAGCAAATCAAGATAAGGTAGAAGAAAAAGCGGCAAAGGAAATTCGAGACAAGATTAAATCAGGCAAGAGTTCTTCAGAAATAGAAAAAGAGCTCAATAACCAGGACGTGGCTTACAAGATAAAAAACAATACAGCGAAGTAGCAAATTTTGTACAGCCTAAAGCCGTGATGTGCAAGTTTAATCCTTTTAATCTGTCTTGAAGAGGAAGGCTGCCTGCTAATGCGCTTGCAATATTTATTGTAGTTGACGCTCTAGACTTTGTAGTAACAATGCTCTTTGCAATGGCTGTCCAGGACGGTATTTCTGATGAGATAGTTGACCTGCATATACTGTATGATAGAAAAATGAGCAAAAGTATCTAACCTGCAAAGCCTGTTGGGCTTGTCTTGTCTCGGTTATGGGTGAGTTCGTATCAGCTTGTACTATTCCGGACTATTGGAAATATTATTTAGCCAATCAATAAAAGAAGAACAAGAATAAGAAAACGGCAATTTGCTACTGCTTATCCGACAGAAGCAGAGCCTAGCATCATTGCATTCATTAAATTCCTTAATTTCTCAAGAAATCGCCGCACATTCAATCTGGAAAAAAGTAGATATCATGCTGTAGTTTCTGACCAACGGCTATGACCTATCAAGAAGATCCGCTGGGCCCCATATAATGATTAAGAGAATATTCGTGCTCTCCATAATCTCTCCTCAATTTGTGGCTTGTAATTGTATCCTATAGATATCGCTCTTTATTCGCTACCGCGAGAGGAACGTAGTAATGCTGGGCAAGTCTAATATAATACAGACTTTGGAACCAGACTCATGCCCTCCTTAGGTTGGAATCTGTCTGATGCTATTTGATCAGTACAACAACATATACGTTAGCACTATGGAAAGTATACCAATAGAAACAAAACCAATGCCGGCATAGAGAAATACCTTCTTTTTTTGTCGGGGATGCATACTCGTGGTACCTGATACACAGAGGGACAAATCAGTGTTGCGAGGCCATTACTTTAGGATAGCGCCGGACACATGAAGGGAGCGACTCCATTATGATCTTTGATATAAGACTCCTTGCCCGGCTTGAAGTGGGCCCATAAACGACCACCATCACCACCACTACTACCCAAGTGGCCAAAGACGAGTATTGCTGGAGAGGAGCGGCAAATATAAGCCAGAATCGCAGATTGGCTGCTGAGTTTGCATTGAAAGCAGAGAGGCTGTTCTTCATATATGTTGCAAAAGAAAAAGAATGGCAGCAGATGGAACTGGAGGACTGGGTATACGTTTCTGCTATGACACGCTTTTTCAAGTGGTGGGCACGCCGCTACTTTGATATTTCACTTTCGCTACAGGCAGACATTTTACCAATTGTCCCTGGCAAGCTCTTTGACAGGGCATCCGTGGCATACTTGATAAAGGACCATTCTGAAAGGGGACAGGACACGTTTCATTTTTATCTAGCATACTTTAAGCCATTATTTACTGACTGCAATACCGAAGGTTATACCGCACCGAGTATTGGCATTGCGTGGTGGCAGAGGCCTAAAGGAAACGTATCACAAATTCAGCGTTTTGGGTTTTATGCAGACAACAATTGCCCACGTGTCTCTCATGTACTTGCTCATGAACTCCTTAGGATGAAGGGCAAGACGAAAAAGGACTTTTTTGGCAAAGTCCATGAGCTTTGGGACAAGCATATTTACAAAGTCGAGCCATTCCTATACTTTGACAATCAATTTAAACGTGTAAGCGGAGAGGACTCGTATAGATTTGTGACACTAAACCCCGATGAACTCTAAAGAAAATAACAGACAGATACACAAAAAGAATATGAGGTGCTTTGTGTGAATAGAAGGCACTACATATGTCATTAGAGGCTCTCGCAAAGTCAGGAGCAATAGTGTCGTCAGCAGGAGTGGCGCTAATGATCGTTCTCATGGTTGTCCTACTCGCATTTCCTGTGATAAAAAATTGTGATGGAGCTCAGAAATGCTATTACCGATCAACGGCCCCTGGAGGGCTCCAGTCGGTAGTACAACCTGGCTTTCTTGCGATTTCGCTCATGACCATTTCGGCAGGTGTACTGATTTTGAGATTTAGCATACGGCTAGAGAGCAAAAAATCGGAGAAGAAAAAGATCAAGCCATAATGGATGTCAAGTCTTATTCTTCCACGAAGTCGCAATCTCTGTATGTGTATGGGATTCCTTTCTTGTGTGACAGAAAGGTTTCGCCCCCAAGCCCTACATCGAGCGTGGTTAGCCTCACCGCTCCGGACACAAATTTTTCAGCTTTATTCTTGTTATTAAGTTAGCAGCAAAGGTCTATGGCACCTAGGAGGCAGGCCTATAAATATTAGATATCCGCAGCTCTGTCGTTGGGCAATGTAACCTTTAGTCGGGCAGAAAGAGATTTTTTGAGTAGCAATGAAGCCTGTAGGCTAGCAACGTGTAATGATGGCATCCCTCATGTCGTCCCTGTATCTTACATATTTGAAGATGGCTCGTTCCTTATGGCAACTGATTATGAGACTAAGAAATATGATAATATCAAGCATAACAAGAGAGTGGCTCTTGTAGTAGACATCTACAGCTCCGTGGGTAACAGCGCAATCTGTGTGCAAGGTACAGCTGAAATCGTTGAAAAGGGCGAAGAGTTTGCAAGGATCTACAAGATCTTCCACGATCGCTTTGAGTGGGTAAGACGAGACCCTTGGGAAGAAGGTGAAGCGCCTTTTCTTAAGGTCATGCCGACAAATAAAGTAAGCTGGGGCTTGTAATAAAACAATGATGAGAAGACTACTACAGAATGCTGCTGGCAAGCTATGCGAAGGGCTGCTGCCAATCAAGCACGAATACTACGTCGGGGCAGGAAAAACTGTAGCAATATGTACATTGTCAAGCATTGACCTGCTACAGACTATAGCTAAATCCGATCTCATAAACAGGGCACTCATAGTTGGCAGGCTCCTCTCTGAAAACAAAGGCATAGATGCAATAATCTCCTTTAGTCTAAAACATCCATATCTTAAGCGCATCGTGCTCTGCGGCAATGAAGTCAAGGGCCACAAAGCAGGACAGGCACTGCTGGCACTTGCAAGCAATGGCATTGATCCATCTGGCAGGATATTTGGAGCAGCTGGGCCTAATCCAATAGTGACCTTACCACTCTCCAATGTTGAATTATTTAGGGATCAGGTAGAAATCATAGACATTATCGGGACGCATATGTCCAATATTCCATTATTGCTCGAAGAAATATCAAAATATTGCAATCTCGATTATAGAGGATAAATACCGATAAGCTCCTCCCATCGCGTGCTAACTTATTTTTAATTCAATTAATATTGATAATGTGGCGATGCCACTTTTATTATTATTATTATTATATAAATTGTAAAAATAGTTTGGTTAATTCTCTTATCTAACAAAAGTAGAAGAGTTATTCTGTAGAAAATGGCTGCAGTTGGTGGTGGTAGTGGTCAAGGTCCGGTAACGTCTAGATGCGCACAATGCCAAAGAGTTTTGCAGCCTTGTCCTTTCTGCGGTCATACTGGAAGGGAAATAACTGCAGAGCGTAATGAAGAGGTCAGGATCCAAGAAAACCGGACTACAATATTAATATCGAAATTAAAGACCAACCAACGTTGGTT
>DATDKS010000071.1:0-6981 GCA_036519825.1 Nitrososphaera sp.
AGAATCATCGATAGGCTCTTTTTGACAGGTGAGAGTTGAAACATCAAAGATTTCAACCTAGTTTCTTCCTTGCGGATCCAAGGCGTGCTACCCGTCACCCGTCACCGTGCAACCAATTATTGGCACCTATTTGTTGGAATCTCTTCGAAGTCATGGGTTGGACAAACGGCTTCTATATAACCCCTTCATGATACGTCTTCAAGACTCCTGTTTTTGCTTGCTCAAACCAGCGCGCTCCATTTACCCGGTGGACTCATATCTTTCCTTTTATATTTAGCAAAAGGATTGAAAAGAAGAAAAGTTAGGTGGGTGTTATGAGGAGCAGGGAATAACCGTGCATGTCAAACACCGATCGCCGGCGAGACAACTACTGCACTGCTGGAAGGCTGGTTGCTATTGAAATTTGGTGTATTGAATCTGCCATAATTCCCCCCAGGATTGCCAAAGCCCATGTGGTGTCCACCACCTCCTCCGCCACCTCCACTGCATCCTAGACCGCCGAAAAATAACGGCATATCTTGCGATGTGTACAATGTTGCACCGTTTCCGGCATCAACAATTACAATGCGGCTTGTTTGAGCATCAAAGTTTGCAAGCTTGAAGGTGTAAACTAAATATCCTTGGACGACTCCTAGGTGGCCTGAAAGTACAGTCCCGTTTCCAACTTCAGACTGTGCGGTCAGTAATGCAGTAGCAAAAGGCACTCGCACACTATCTTGTATGAATTGATTCGCTTGCTGTTGTACGTTTACAGAGCCATTGAGCTGGGGAATTTGCATCCGCATGGGATTTGGCTGAGTACTGTTTGTTGTTTCTTGGGCAAATATTTCATGCGGCGCAACAGACAGAACTAAGCCCCCTATTGCTAGTGCTATAGCCATGGCACCAAACATCACGAATTGTTTGTTGCTGATGTTTGTCATCACTTATTTTGAGACATTTAGCTATATATGTGTTGACAAATATGGCACGATCGAGCGCGCTTTATGTCCCGTTCGTCTATATCGGTCTACGAAAGTAGAATAACAAGAGGGGACTGCCAAAGTACCACCCAGAGATGATCTCTCACAATGTGCCTCTGACAACAGACGCAATCAAGATTAAGGACAGCCAATTGTGTGTTTAATCTTCGAAGTTAATATGCTAGGTTTGCTCGTGGTGGTATGACTTACTTTCATTGCAATCCTTTAAAGCAACAAATGAAGGCGAGATAGTGCTTGATATCTTATCACCTTGATAGTCGCCAGCTCCTTGCGCGCTAGTCCATTTGTTATGTGCAATGTAGCCATGGTATGCAATAAACCCCGAGTCGGGGCTTGTTGCTACGGGAATAGAGATTCCAATTGTACTAACCAAACCAACAATGAGCAAAGAGGAGATAGCTATGGCTTTATGTCCCGGAGGGATCTTGTGTCTTGCGGTCACTGGAGGGGGGCTTTTCTTTCCCAGGATTGGGATAGGCTCGTTCTCTTTGGGAGAAGGACTTTCGAATTTGTGCGAATGAATATCTGAATCCACAATCTGCAGGACCTCCTTTCGCCGGTCTCTATTTATGGATACATATCCCGAGGGTTGATAATCATTTAACATGATATATCCCTGAAGCCTCAGGTTAGAGACTGCAGAAAGCACATTATCTTCAGCGTCGTCAGGAAAACCACTAACCAGAGTAGATAATTTCAGTGGCTGGTGCTGCTGCCTCTTGATAAGAATGCGCAGTACAGCAACCTCAAAGGTATTCACATGTACAATTATGGGAATTACGCTATTTATCTTTTCTTTCCTGAACACAAGAACTATATGTTACAAAATACCGACTAACTGCCGTATCAAGAGACAAATATAGTCTTATTAAGTTAAAAGTATGCCCTCACATGAGACTGAGACCATGAACCATGTCAGAGACTCTCAATATAATGACCGCATTGACATCGTATCTGAAGTTTTTCACGCAGCTTTCATTGGGCTGGCTCCTCTGTCCATGCTTCATAGTATATATAGCAGACACAAGTAGGCTCTCAGTCTTCTTTTGAACAGAGTTTGTAACGTCTTCTATTTTGTTCCCATATACCAAGTCAAACCCTGACTTACGCCATTAGCTATTACTATCTCTATAGGGCTTTTTTGTTACACCAAAAACTATCATTCGTGCCGGTAACCATTATTTGATGTAGTAGAGATATCTTCTTCTTCTAAGACAAAAAATTAACTGGATAATGAAATCTGAAATCTGGAAATAGCTGTATTGAGCTTATCTTGCTTCGGCGCGTACTTTTCTCTCATCAGTGATTTTTGTTTCTCTAGGTAGATCTCTCCTTGTGTATTCATAGTTGTACCTGTGTATCTTGCGCCTCCTAACGAGCTGAGCAAAGAAGACAAAGCCGGCAATCGCGAATACTAAATTCAGTATTCCACCTAGCATGTGGTCCCACTTCGTAAAGTAAAGCACGGCAAGGATCATATTTACTGCAGCAAACGCTAGCACAATCCATGGCAGGCACTTGCCTATTTTTATCAAGACTGATAGCATAAGAATTACTCCTTCAAGCTTTGTTGTACTAGGCATCGAGTTAGAAGGTGATGAGTCTTTCTCTGGCATGCAGGTATGTCTCTATTGTACAATAAGTAATTTAACCATAAATAAATATCTGTCAAGCTATTTTTCTCATTGCCCCATGCTAGATAAAGACAAGGAAATATTAAATGACCGATACTTGACTCAGAGGCTTGTTAGCAACCAGAATACATTTTTTATCAACATGACGACTTTATCCATTAAGTAATAATACTATTCAGTGAGGCACTGAACATTGAACCTTTGCATTTATCGAACTTATCTGAAAAACGAGAACTAGGACAAACTCGTTACGCCAACCAGAAATTAGATGTTGACACATGATCATGTCTAATGAGAATATTCATTCTTTATTTTAAATTGTATTCTACTCGGTCTTCAGCGCCATCTGCTTTTCTTGCTAATTTTTTCCTTAGATCGCCGCTGAAATAGTGCTACAGATTAATATTATATTCCATTCTTTAATATCCTTTAAAGATATTAGAGCTCAGCTCGTAAAGCTGGGATGGCGGCAAGGAGCATCTGGAAAGGTAGCATATCCTTCGGCCTGGTCAACATACCTATCAAGCTTTACTCAGCAGCTGAAGACAAGACATTTTCTTTCAATCAACTATGCCAAAATGGTCATAGAATACAATACAAGCGATGGTGTCCTGTTGAAGACACAGAAGTGCCATATCAAGAGATTCAAAAGGGATATGAGATCAGCAAGGATAACTATGCATTAATCGAGAAACAAGAGATTGAAAACATCAAACTTAAGACAACCAAGACAATCGATATAAAGGAATTTGTGGATGCAAGGGAACTCGACCCTATTTTTGTACAAAAGAGCTATTATGTTGCGCCAGACAACAAGACCCCGGACAAAGCTTACTTGCTACTAGTTAGCATATTAAAAAATACGGATAAAGTAGCAATAGGCAAAGTAGTCCTACGAGAAAAGGAGCAGCTAGTAGCTCTTCGAGCATTTCAAAGAGGTATTATCATGCATCTCTTGCATTATCTTGACGAAATAAAGCCAATGGACGAAATAAAGGAAATATCAGCAAGTGCAACTAACAAAGTCAAACTAGAAGAGCAGGAGCTTGCCCTTGGCAAGATATTGGTCGAACAGCTTGGGTCTGAGCGATTTGACATAAGCAATTATTCTGATGCATATACAAACGAGTTGGAGAAATTAATCAAAGCAAAGAGCCAGGGCAAAATGCACATTGTAACGGAAGAAGGGCCAAAGGAGACAACAAAGGATTTGCTTGAGGCATTGAAAGCAAGTGTAACCAAGTCTACTAGTGCGAGACAAAGACAGAAATAGTATCCAAAATAGGGGGTGGTGCTAACCTAGGGTTGCGGTCACCAGTCGTGCGCTTAGGGTAACTGTGAGAACCATATCCTGCTTTTTTGAGAGAACACTTACGGGAAGTAGTCTTTCATACAGCAAAGATGCAAGCCTAGGTCGCTAGCCGCCACTTCGTTCCCCTTTTTTCTCAAGCTTTTAGATCATATCTAATTTCACTGACTCAAAGCACAACGTTTCTATAGAGTAATATTTCCGACCCATGCTAATTTTTTACTACTCAGCAGAAAGTTTGCCCTCATCCTCTGAGCCGATATTTCCTGTTCACTATAGCCGAGAAATTTAGATATATCGTTTGCGGATTCTAACTAAAAGCTCTACAAATTCTACAGCTTGGATTAATTTGGATATCAAAGAGCAATTTCAGAGGTCATTCCACCAACTATGTCGCTCAATGAATACAACTCCAAGAGGAATTTCAAAAAAACTCCTGAACCAGGGGGATCTGAAAGCGATGCACCTAAACAAGGCAACAAACGAGTCCTCAGATTTGTAATACAAAAACACAACGCAACAAGGCTCCATTATGATTTTCGGCTTGAAACAAGGGATGGCGTACTTTTGTCGTGGGCGGTGCCAAAGGGACCTTCCCTTGATCCAAGGCAAAAGAGGCTTGCAGTTGAGACTGAAGACCATCCACTGGACTATATTGACTTTGAAGGAGTCATTCCCGAAGGCAACTATGGAGCCGGCACAGTAATTGTATGGGACACAGGCACCTATACAAGTGAAGGAGATACTCGTCAGCAATTCCGTGACGGCAAGATTTCTTTTACTATAGATGGCAAAAAGATAAAGGGTTCGTTTTCCTTAATTAGGATCAGGCAGCGGCAAAAGCAATGGCTCTTAATTAAATCGGGTGGTGATCCCTATGCGACATCAGAAGAAGAAGAAGAAGATTTGACAACAATTGCTCCTGAATCTGTGCTTACAGGAAGAACAAATGACGAGCTGGATGAAAATAAACGATCAGGGCGAAAAAAAAGCTTAGGATTTGAGGGGCGGCCCCAGCGGCTTCCGCTTTATAATAATATTAATCAGAAGGAAAACTCTGAATTTTCTCTGTCAATTAGACCGATGCTCGCAGGACATGCTGATGCGCCATTTGATAATAAGGACTGGGTCTTTGAGGTGAAGTGGGATGGTGTCCGAGCGATTTTCCTTCATAATAAAGCTAAACGAATAACTGAGATACAGTCAAGGAATGGCAAAAATATCACTCATCGCTACCCTGAAATAATAAAGGCAATGAATTCCGTCTTAAAAAACAATGAATCAGTTGCTTTGGATGGCGAGATAGTGGTTCTTAACAATGAAGGTATCCCTGACTTTCAAATGCATCAAAAACGAATGAATGTTGAGTCGCAAAGAGACATAGAATTTCTATCCAATGAAATACCTGCTACTTACTTTGTATTTGACATACTTTACTTTGATGGCAAAAATGTGGAAGAATTGCACCTTCCAGATAGGCGTAAAATATTAAATTCACTAATTGCGGAGGGCTCAAAAAGAATACGTATTTCAGAATATATTGAAGAAGAAGGCAAGGCATTGTTCAAAAGCGTCATTGAAAGGCGGCTTGAGGGAATAGTTGCGAAGCACAAGTACAGCAAGTACCACCAAGGCATCCGATCTTCTGCATGGCTAAAAATCAAAGGGATTCTCACACAGGATTGTGTTGTCATAGGTTATACTAACGGTGAAGGCAATAGGCAAGACTACTTTGGTTCGCTGATTTTAGCTGCATATGACGATAGAGGCAAACTACTTTTTGTCGGTCATTGTGGCAGCGGGTTTGGGTTTGACCAGCTTAAAGAAACTCTGAGCGTTATGCAAAGAATCAGAACGGCCAATAATTTTTGTCCCATAGACACAGTACCATATACGAATAGCAAACCTACATGGCTCCGACCTGAGCTTGTGGCAGAGGTAAAATTCAGCGGGTGGACGCAGGACATGATAATGCGCACACCCATATTTCTACGATTCAGATATGACAAGCAACCGACTGAATGTCTTATCGAACAAGTCCGACAGGAAATAGATAATCGCGATGAGAATGATGTTGTTGTTGATGATGTGATACGCAAGAGTAAAGAAGAAGAAGAAGAAGTAGAAGTAAAAGAATACAGCAGCCTGTCTCCCCCACAGCCACCGCCGGAGCAAAATTTTTCAAATATCAACAAAATCTATTGGGCGAGTACAGGAATGCTAAGAAAGGAACTGACTAAGGGAGATTTAATTGAGTATTATGACAAGGTTAGCAGATACATTCTTCCACATTTGCGAAACAGACCTCTTTCGCTCAAGCGCTACCCAGATGGAATCACAGGTAAGTCTTTTTACCACAAGAATTGGATCCAAGAAAAGCCGGATTTCGCAAAGACCATTCAGGTATTTTCAGAGTCAAAAAATGGTATTGTCAACTATTTGATATGTAACAACAAGGAGACACTTCTTTGGATTGCTAACCTTGGATGCATTGAAATGCATTCATGGTATAGTAGAGTGCATGACTTTAATGCATGCAACAGCACAGCTAATTGTTCTTCTTCTTCTTCTCCTCTACCATTAGATGAGGAAAAGTGCGGTCTTGACACTCCTGATTTTGTAGTCTTTGACCTTGATCCATACATATACTCTGGAAAAGAAAAGGAGGGTGAGGAGCCAGAATATAACGTAAAAGGCTTCAAAGCTACAGTGGATGTTGCACTCGACTTAAAAGACCTGCTTGGCCAGCTTCACATTGACTCATACGTCAAGACATCAGGGAAAACAGGATTGCATATATTCATCCCAGTTGCACCCATATATGGCTACAACCAGACAAGGACCTTTGCAGAGATAATTGGCAAGATGCTTAGCCGGAGAAATCCGGGCAAGATTACAATGGAGTGGAATAGCTCAAATAGAAAAGGGAAGGTATTCTTTGACTATAATCAAAATGCAAAGGGTAAGACTCTTGCGTCGGTTTTTTCTGTAAGACCGACAGCATCAGCTAGCGTATCAATGCCTGTAGAGTGGAGAGAATTATCGGACATTCAAC
>DATDKS010000072.1:0-5197 GCA_036519825.1 Nitrososphaera sp.
CCATGCAAGTGCTGAAGCGACGCCTGATTCTGAATTTAAAAGCAACCGATGAAGTGCTACAAATCCACCAGCAAAAATTAACATTAGACCAGCAAACTGACCAATGTGGGCAGCTATCCATGGATCACTCTGGGCATACACCGCGGAAAACAGCTGGATTGTCCATTGGGTCCCTAGTACCAGCATGAAACCCAATGGTAGATACCATGAAAATAACAATACCTGCAAGGAATGCAACTGACCCCATCCGAAGCATAGGTCGCTCAAGCTCAGCTGTGCTTGCAACCATTGTTAGAAGATTGAACAACAACTACCTTATAACAGTTGTGAACAAACTGATAATTTTACAGTATAATATAATATTATTTGCAAAGATTCATATAAATTGGTTTTCAGTCCCCAATTATTTGACGTTCACAAGGCTGTTCTAAAATTGTAAACTATCGGGATGCAAGTTTATCTTGCAACAACTTCAAATGTAAAATCTGCTGTCAGGAGCCTTCCTTCATGCTGGAATTGTCCCCACGCTCTGTATAGACCTGGTTTTGGAAAATTTGCCATAAAAGACACAGATGGTCCTCCTCGCCAGTTTGCAACATCATCCACTTCTTCAGCAGGATGAACATGGAGAAACTCATGACCAGCGGCATCAATAATAACACAATGACCACCAGCAGCCATTAAGGGCTCTAAATTGGTGATAGGCTTTCCATTTGCATCCCTAATTTCGAAAGTCAATATGGTGTTCCTACCAACACCCAGGTTGTCTAGCTGAAAATCCAAAGTGACTTGGTAGTGTTGTACATCGGTGACTACTTCCTTTACGAATGTCATGTCAGATGTAATATTAGCTGGGGTGTGAACTGGCTGACCTTCAACATTGAAAGGAAAGGCTGTAAGAATTTGCATTCCACCTTTGGGTTTGACATCGATCCACATTTTGTACTTACCTGCTTTTGAGAATGTGTGAGCGATATGAAAAGTACCAGTCTGTTCATTCAACTTTGGATGTATGTGAGCAAAATGTGAGAGGTCTTCCCTATTGACTATTATCAAGTGCATAAGTTTATCATGTATGATATCAAATTCCCTGATTGGTTCACCTACTTTTTGCTCTGTTGCTATCAAGCGTAAGTTAGTTGGTTTGCCTGCTTGTGGAGTAACTGGATCAAATTGGACATTGACATTGTAATTTGTCATTGCAGGCGTCATAGAAGAAGTAGTAGTAGCCGTTGATGCAGTAGACGTTTTGGGTTGGACAGAAGGATGAGGGTGATGCTGACGTCCATGAGGATGCTGCTCCTTATGCTCGCTAACGGAAGATTCTCTTTCATGCATTGGGTCTTTACCTTGACTGGGGGTATTATGTGGCGACGAATCTTTTCCAGCTTGAGATCTAGTTCTGCTATTCTCTCTTGCTATGAGGTGTGAGTGGCGCTCATCATCTTCCATGTTCTTTCCTTGGATTTCAAATCAAAAATGCATTTCTAAGTGTTAGAAGATAATGAATGGGCATCGAGCTACTTTTACAGATAGGAAAGTTGTGTAATATCTAAATCACAAATGGAAAGGGGGATGCATGCTTCTTCAATGGTGTAGAAATGGGATTACCATCACAGTTATGAGTCCTCCTTCTGGAATTCTACCATCTAACTGTACAAGGACCTTGAGTGCGAGTGGTGGATACTGATGTGATAAAGAGAGATTCCTGTTCTTCTTGAGACATAGCAGTATCAGAAGCACCGAAGTTGTCGATTGCGGTAATGACTGTCTTCTTATTCTTTTTCTATTTGTCAGTTGACACTTTCCACTGAGGGAACACTCAAACTTGCAAATATAACTCAGATAGAACTACTAGCCACGGATTCCACTAGAAACGAGTATATATAAAAAATATAAAATAAAAGCTAAACCGTTCTAGCCGTCTGCTGTTGTGGCTCTTGTTGTTGCTGTTGCTGCTGACTACGCTGTATTATCTTCACAATAGCCTCAGAGGTGGAACAGTTGAACCGTTCTTTTTCCTTCAGAATTTGCCTGTAGGCGTCAAGCGTGATATACACAGGTATCGAACCGGTGCCTTCAAGTAGTGCCTTGACCCGGAGTAGACCGTTTTCCATTCCCCTTTCAGCAATCTTCTTGAGCTTGACCTTGTCCATAAAGCTGCCTAGAGGTCCCATTGGCATGTCGTACTCGACTGTCATGCTGGTCTTGCTTTTGTTGTGATCCAGCTCTTCAAATTCGACGGTAATCTGCCAGCTCTTGAATGGGCCCTCAATCATCTTAGCTACGATCTTGCGCATAGGCACGTAATCAATAGTTTCGCAGTCCCACTCTAGCCTTTTGCCATCAAAATCTCCGCTTATCCTAAATATAGTGCCAACCCCAAACCCGTTCTTGACTTCAACTGGGATTACATTCAGACCCATATTCTCCGGGAATTGATCAGCCATGTGCTCTGGCCTTGCAAAATAAGTAAATACCTCGCTGATTGGAGCATTGATTTCCATGCTCTTATTAATAACAGTCATGGCAGGAGAAGAAAGCTGGCGCACTGAATTTAAAGGTTTTGAAAAGGAAAAATTGGGAGTGAGATTAAGCCAGCGGGTTGCCTGTGACGATTTCTTCAAGGCACGCGATGACGTCCTGTTTTGTAACAGGTATTGGGTTGTTATCAAGATGTCCGCGGTCTGGCATGATGTCGTCTGCAGCCTGGTCGAGTGGCTTTTTTAGCTTGATTGGCTCAAACTTTAGCTTTTGGCATATTCTCTTGAAGCGTTCATAATAGTCCGACTTGTTGAATCTGTGGGCAACTGTGGTGCAAGAGGATAGGGCATAGCCGTGAGGTATGCCTTCATTTGAAAACGCGTATGAAAGTGCATGTCCAAGCGTAGTCGATGCGTTGCCAAAGCCGATGCCTGACAGCATTGCACCATACGGCAGAAGATCATGTTTGTCGTTGGTTATTCCATTTTCAAGTATGTCGAAGGCTTCCTTGCAAAAAAACTTCGTGAAAGGATTCGCAAGTTTGCTGTCGTATGCTTCAGAGGCTTGGGACGCTGCATCGCAAGCAGAGTTTCTGAGGATATTAAATGGAGTGCCAGGCAAAAAGTATGGATCAACAATTGCTGCGTCAGCAAGAAAAGCTTCATCTTGAAGAAGTTTTTTCTTGTGGCTAAAGCTAAGGACTGCATATGTCGTCATTTCAGCTCCTGTCCCAAATGTTGTTGGGATCAGTATCTTTGGCTTGCCTGTCAGCTTGCCGAGATATTTACACACGTCCATTGAGCTTCCGCCGCCTAGGCCTATGTAGCATGAGATGTCCTTGCCTTCATACTGCTTCTGTATCGACTCAACAGTTTCAATTGCAGGGTCAGGTGTCACCTTGTCATACACTTCATAGCCCGTGATTCCCATGTAATCCAACCATTTGTCATAAATGTCTGGAGTAGTCGTAGTAATCACAAGGGCGTTATTTGGATAGGGGAATTCTTTTGCAGCATTTTCGCCAAACATGATCTTCTTTGGCATCATTACTTTCCAAGCCATTAGGTATTGTGTTAATCTCCTGGTGTTTTATGTCTTACTAGATAGTGCGGGAGACTTTTTGGTATGATTGGATGGTTGCTATGTTTGCTGTTTTAGCTGGCCTGTTAACTGCCGCTTTTCAAGCCTCATAAGATAAAGAATGCCAATTACTGTAAAGACTTCGATACTCTTGGCAAGAATCCCACCAATGTCGATGCTTTCTGGCTGGTTGTTTGGAGAAAGCGGCGGAGGCAACATTACAGCGTATGCATATAATCCAATAAGGATGCCTGTTCCAACAAGTCCAAATAGATTGACAGCTATTTTTTTTTGATAGTATTGGTGGGCAGACTCATATGCACCCCGTCCAGTCAATGTCAAAAGCGTATACACAACACCGTAAACTATCTGCATACCGGCTGCAACTAATAGAAAGATGCTGTATTCAATACGGAGTGAAGCATGTTCTGCGTAAACAGCAAGATGCACAATGCCGCCTGCTATTGCGGCTAGCATTATGATATATCTTGCCGTGTCCGTTCGCGCGCTCCTCAAGTACCCACTACTTTTTCTTACTCTTCTGTAATTCCACACTAGCACGCCACCAAAAACTGAAAGAGGCAAGATGAGTGAGGCCAGCATCGTTGCAGTCCATATGGTGCCAAAATACTTTGTGATTGATATGTTAAAGATCCCTCTATCGCAGTTGCAGCCCATATTGCTTGATAGGGTTGCCCGGGGCGGGTCAATGCCATTGGGATTGGCGGGGTTGCCAGCCTTTGCGACGCTGAGCACTATCTGGTAGTTACCAATATCAGGAAAGTTGTAAAAGACCTGAAAGTCACCTATTTGCTGTCTAGTCCAAGGCCAAGCCTTAAGGCGCTCGCCTGTCGTAGCAGAATAGACCTCAACCATAGTATCAATATTGTATGTGTCATGCCCATCGTGGTCCTGAACGCTGAACATTACAGCAATAGGCTCGTTTGGGCCGGCGTACTCGGGTTCTAATGCTTCGTAGGTATAGTAGGGGCCTACATCTCCTCCTCTATTGTTGTAATGGGTAAAGTGCTCAAAATGGGCATAAACCGGGTCAATCGAAGAGAGTGGCAACAATACAATCGCGGCCGTAGCAATGAAAAAAAGGCGTCGATGCATGGAGACTGCGTAGTAATATCTAGATCAGTCCGTATAAATCATTGCAATCATAAGTAGTCCTTGCTTGGAGAGATATTCGAGGATACTGGAGCAGTTTTTTTCTTGATTCCTTTATTGTCGATTTTAAATGCATAGAGCACGGTCATGAGCACCATTGAGAATAGCACAAGCCCGAGCCCGAGGTGCGCAGTCACCAAAATTGCATGAAGCCGCTCAACTATCACTATTGCTCCCAGAGTTATCTGACCTACCACTGCGCCACCAGCCACTATAGAAGCAATTTTCATACCTCTTGGAGCAGTCTTTGATTTTAGTGTAAAGGCCATTGTAGTAATTACCAGCAAACCCGTTGTAGCGGCAACTGATCTATGAAAGTATTCTATGATAAAGTCGTAATGCGGCAATAGACCCTGAGGGCAGAGTGGCCAGTCAGGACAGGTTAGCCCTACTCCAGAAGCACTGACGTATCCTCCAATAAAGATGAGTGTAAAGAGCACAGCAAGGGTAGTAAAAGAGA
>DATDKS010000073.1:0-11091 GCA_036519825.1 Nitrososphaera sp.
GAAATAATGCAGCCAGGCGCTGCAATAGACCTATCAAGATTCTCGAGGCTTGATATCCGCCTATTCATGAATGAATTAACAACAGCTATTGGCAGTATGTAAAAAACGAGTCTTATATTAGACCTCTTAGTCACAAGGAAATATGGCACTTAGCATAATGCTATAAGACTATACATCCAGGAAGAAGTCAAATTATTGCGCAAGGAGCGGATGGTTCAAAAGTTCCCCTTGCCCAAGTCTACTGCATGCAAAATGAGTGCAAGACATGTGTAGATCATTCTCACAATTCTAGGTCCGTTTGATTTTATCAAAAATACCCTCGCCAAGAAGAAATGGAGTTATTGGGGGTTGAAACTTATTACATGATACTGGCCTACCATTATGTTGCTGTCGATATGTGAGAAATTATTTTGTAACTAAATGTGCCGCTGATCACAATGTGACTGCCACCACCGTCATATCCTTGGACATGTGATTTTCCTTACATATGTATGTCCTGACTTAAACACAAGCATTGGCTATTGTAAGCGCTGATTAGAAGACTACCCCCACTTCGGCCTTTTCTTCCCTTGTCAGCGCGCGGTAGCCATCCCGATCGATAATGACGACATTGATGCTGTCGCCAGTTCCAGCATTTCTCCTAATGGCAGCTGCTATCGCTTGCATTGCTACCTTGTAAGCATCATTTACGCTCATATCATCCTTGTACTCTGATTCCAGGTAGCCGTATGCAACAGGAGAGCCACTGCCAGTCGAGATGAACTTCTCTGTCGTCATCGAGCCAAACAGATCTATGTTGTAGATTTGGCTACCCTCCTTTTCCGTCCAGCCTGCCATTATTATCTGGACATAATAAGGGAAGAATCGTTGGTTGAAAAGCACATTTGAGCATAGCCTTGCAGCAGATTTTATTGGCATCAGCTCCTTGTTTTGGAGTCTATAGAGGTTGGAATTGTAACGCATAATGTCGACTAGGTTCTGCGCGTCTGCCACACCGCCGGCTATGGTCATTGCCAGATGACGGTCGACCTTCTGTATCTTCATCACATGCCTGTCGGCGATAAAGAAGCCTGCGCTTGCGCGTGTATCCGCAGCCAGCACTACACCGTCTTTGCATATTAAGGCACAGGTGGTGGTTCCCTTCTTAATCTGATCGGCGATATAATCAGGATATCTCTTGTCATGAGGGTACATTTGTGGAATTGAGTGAAGCAACCTGATTTAAAACTATCTGCCTGTCTGGCTGTCTGTTTGTTTTATATTCCTCTTCTGAGATATTTTCTCTCTAATCAGCTTGCAGCCAAAAACAATATTTGACAAGATTTGGGACGCTCATGTAGCATATGAAAAAGAGGGGCAGGAGGGTAGTCAATCATTGTTATATATAGATCGTCATCTCATTCATGAAGTGACCTCACCTCAGGCTTTTGATGGGCTTCGGATGAGCAAAAGACGCGTCAGGCGACCAGATCTGACTTTTGCCACTATGGACCACAATGTCCCGACAAGCGACAGGTCGCTTCCAATTATAGATCAGATATCATCGATACAGATCGAGGCGCTTGCTCAAAACTGCAAGGAGTTTGGTATAACGCTATTTGATATGCACAGTCCAGATCAGGGAATCGTGCATATCATTGGACCGGAGCTTGGGCTAACTCTGCCAGGCACCACGATCGTATGTGGTGACAGCCACACCTCAACCCATGGCGCCTTTGGCGCTTTTGCGCTTGGGATCGGGACAAGTGATGTAGAGCACGTTCTTGCCACTCAGACTATGTGGATGGACAAGCCTAGGACCTTTGCGATAAATATCGAAGGGAAGCGCAAAAATCCGCATGCCGTCACCGCCAAGGATATCATACTCCACATCATCAGAACTATTGGCACTGCCGGCGGTAGTGGCGCGGTGCTTGAATACCGTGGCGAAACAGTATCCGATCTTTCAATGGAGAACAGAATGACTATATGCAACATGTCGATAGAGGCAGGTGCAAGGGCTGGCATCATGGCACCTGATGAAGCGACATTTGACTTTATCCGGGGTAGACGCTATGCGCCCAAGGCCGAACAATTTGAGAAGGCAGTAAAATACTGGGAGGACCTGAAGACGGATCCAAATGCCAAGTTCGACAAGTCCATCACCATCAATGTCAGTGAGCTTGCACCTCAGGTTAGCTGGGGAACCAATCCTGGGATGGTAGTGGGCATTACTGATACCGTGCCGCACCCCGACCAATTTTCCAAGGGAAATGGGAATGAGTTCAAAGCTGCAACCCGGGCGCTTGAATACATGGCACTAGAGCCAGGAACGCCAATTACAGACATAAAACTTGACAGAATATTCATCGGATCCTGCACAAACTCGCGGCTTGAAGATTTGCTAGAGGCGTCACTTATAGTGAAGGGTAGGAAGGTCTCATCAAAGGTACGTGCAATGGTGGTGCCTGGCTCGCAACAAGTCAAGGCTGCTGCAGAGCGACTTAGGCTTGATATAGTTTTCAAAGAGGCCGGTTTTGAATGGCGCGAATCAGGATGCAGTATGTGCCTTGGTATGAACCCTGATATACTTGCGCCCGGTGAGCGATGCGCAAGCACTTCAAACCGCAACTTTGAAGGAAGGCAGGGAGTTGGAGGAAGGACCCACCTTGTTAGTCCCATTATGGCGGCAGCAGCTGCAATTGAAGGACACTTTGTAGATGTAAGGGAGTGGCTCTAAGTGAAGCCCTTTACTGTGCTTCGAAGTAAGGCAACGCCCCTTGACAGGGTAAATGTCGATACAGACCAGATAATGCCAAAGCAGTTTTTGAAGTTGATTAATAGGACTGGCTTTGGCAAGTACCTGTTTTATGATTGGCGCTTTGATCTGGCCGGCAAGCCTAGAAGCGACTTTGTGCTAAACAACCCAAAGTACTCTAGCCGGCAAATACTGCTTACACGTGACAACTTCGGCAGCGGCAGTTCAAGGGAGCACGCAGTTTGGGCCCTACTTGATTATGGGTTCAAAGCAATAACTGCACCGTCATTTGCAGATATTTTCTATAACAACTGCCTTAAAAACGGAATACTGCCTGTACGGCTTCCCGATTACGAAGTAGAATATTTGTTCAGTGACGAAGATCTTTACATCGAGATTGACTTGGCAAGACAGACAGTCATAGCCGGCTCTCACAACATGCATTTTGAGATAGACAATTTCCACAAGAAATTGCTATTTGAAGGCTTGGACAGCGTTGGGCTCACCTTGCAGCTTGAAGACTATATTTCAAGGTATGAAAGACAAAAGCAGATGTTTGCTTTGCATAGCAACTAAGAAGATTTTTATCCTAAATTCGTTAAGGGGGAGACGAAGGTAGTTGGCCGGCATTGTTGCTATTTATAGCTACGACTCGAACAGCAAAAACAACATCATCTACTACCTTGCCCATTCTATGAGGAGGTTGCAGCACAGAGGCAAGGCATATTGGAAAATGATAGTAGGCGAAGCTGCAGCAGGTGCAGAAGGATCTCTTCCTGCAGACGCAACGATCTTGCGCATCGCACAAAAGGAAAAGCTTCGTGGAAATAACGGCATTGGCTATCTCTCAAAGAGACCCCCGCCCTTTCCCAGCATGAACAACATCTGGGTTGCCTTTGATGGGTTCTTCGTAGACACTGAAAAGCTGCACCTGCACCCATATATTGGTTCTGCAAGGGATTCTGATTCGCTTTTCCAGATCTACCATATTTTCAATCAGCTCTTAATTTTTGAGAAAAACCCTGAGCGGGCAGCCGAGTTTCTAGATAGGCATCTCCGAGGGAATCTGCTGATCAAAGTGGGCGACGGAATATACGTATACCGTGACAGTACTGGATTCAAACCACTTGTAAGTGCAACCAACCGCGACAAGACCCTAAATATCATAGCATCTGAAAATTCACTCAGGACCTCTCTAGTTAACATGGAATTTGCAGATGTCAAGCCTGGCCATCTCTTGAAGATGGACAAAAACGGTGAACTCGAAGTCCTCACTAGTGAGTCTGCAATAAGGTTGATGATGGATCCATTTGAGTTCATAAGGGAGTCAAACGTAGTAGCGACGGTCAATGGCAAGAGCATCTACCAGATCCGTAAGAATATCGGCAAGGAGCAGGCCAACTTTTTGTCTAAAGAGCTAGTTGTAGACTTGGCCTTTGCAGAGCCTGATTATACTCGTCCAATGACTCTGGGCTTTAGCCTTGAATATCAAAAGCACTCAAAGATATTTGAGCTGGCAGAAGGTGTAATTAAGGACAGGTACGATGACGCAGACCACATGATCGACTTTTCAGAGCAGGTAAGCAAAAACAAGCTACTCACCACGGGCAGGTCACTCAAATTTGTCATCCAAAATCTAGTGCAGGGACGGAAGATAGCTACAGCCCAGGGCACAATCCAGACAGGCAGTACAACGCGGGAGACAATATATTATCTAAAGAATGCCGGCGCAAAGCGCATAGACGTAACCGTAAGCTATGTGCCAACAGTGGATGGAAGGCAGGTTGGGTTGTATACACAAAACCGCGACCTCATTGCAAATAAGTACGTGGGCAAGGTGTCATCCATCAATGAGCTCAATCAAAACATTGCCAGAGAGATTGGGGCAGATTCTTTATTTTACAACTCGCCGGCTGTTCTAGCAAAAGGCATTGGGATATCAGAAAACGAACTATGGTTTCCTGAGTGGGTAAGGTTCATTGATTACAAATAAGAACAAGCCATATCCACCTGTATTTAGAGACTGTTCAATACTTAGAGTACACTTGTTCACTCATAGACCCGCACTCATCGAGTAGCAGCAGCGCGCCACAATCTTATGCACCGGATCGTAATACTATTCCTCATAGTGAGGACACATGCATAAAAAATTGTGTCATCTACTACAATCAATGGTACTACCATATAGCCAACAACTGCTAATTTTCTCTATATGCAGAGGATATACTTTCGTGGAGATCTGATGAAATATCAATACAAGGAGGAGTTTTCAACTACAACTTTGTTTGGCCCTATACGCACTTGCGGCCATAAACGGTCTAGAGCAGCTTTTCTGCTTCGCTTAGGGAATTTACCCTCGCTGGCCAATTGAAATTCTTGTTCCATGGCTGGTTGAATAGTATTGCCGCCTTGGGAGAGATAACGTCTATTAGGTTCTTTGGCGCGTCGTCTATCAATATATCAAAAGGGTAGTTGGCTTTTGGGACTGCGTCATAGATGAACAACAATTCGTCAGTGTAGATGTGATTGAAATCGAGCCACTTGGATACATAGGGCGCTGTTGGCCTCTCGCGCTTTGTGATTATAGATATCCTATAGCCCTTACGATGGATGCGTTTTGTCACCTCTCCAATCTTGGGTTCTGTCGGTGGTATTTCGCGCCAGCGGTACTTCCATACATAAGTGAAGTATCTGTAGATTTGAGGAGGCGTTATAGGCAGTATTGTAGGTATATCCCAATTGGCGATCTCTTTTTTTGTGATTTGTGCTTTGTTCCGCTTGTTGTATTCGTCAGTCCAGACAAGCATTACATCGGCAAGGACGGAGTCGACGTCAATAGCCACTGTTTTGACTGCCTCCGTCACCCTTGACCTCATTTCCTCAGTATTAGTGGTCAATGTAGCTGGCAATATCAGTTGCGTATTTATAGAATATCATTGAAAGGAGAAATTTCTGCCTCCATTGAGTGTAGAAGTATGCTGGTTCGTTTTGCTTCTCTTATTACAGCGCTGACAAATATGTTTAGAAATTGGGAACATCTTAAGCAGGCACTTTTAGCCAGTATATGTGGTTGTAATGAAGACATAAATCTAATAATTTTATAAAGGTAATAATATAAAAAATAGTTATGATTTATTCATACCATTGATTATTTGTTACAAAATATATGATTTGTTTGAGATAATACGAAGCAGAGTTCTTGTTCCGGCTCGATGTTGAAATTTGTCGTATGAATACATCTTATGACTCTCACAATGATGATTCTGGTCCTTTGGCGGAGAAAGAAAGCTCTTTTGAATTCGATATTAGAACCGAAGAAATTTATTTTGCAGATCAGTCTAATGGGTATTATTGCGTCTGCTTTGTAGATATGGTAAATTCTAGTCAGATTACGGCTAAAATTGCGGGTGGTAATAAGATTAAAAGGTACTATGAAATATTTCTTAATGCCATGGCTGCATTAGCAAAGAACTTTGGTGCCAAAGTGATCAAAAATGTAGGAGATGCGCTGCTATTCTATTTTCCTGATACATCCGATACTGACAATATAACCGCATTCAAAGAGGTCCTTGAATGCTGCACTGCAATTATAGCGGCTCATGAATTTATCAATATAAGACTTGAAGCAGAAGCGCTACCTCCTGTAAGCTATAGAATTAGCGCCGATTATGGAAGAGTTGAGGTTGGTACAACAGTTACATCAGGTACAGAAGACTTGTTTGGTCCTACGGTTAACATGTGTGCAAAAATAAATTCACAGGCAGAACCAAATGGGATAGTAATAGGCGGTGATTTACATGAAATGATGAAACGCTTTTCGTTTAAGGAATATTCTTTTGAAGAAGTAGGAAAGAAACAGCCTATTGGAATTAGGTATCCCTATCCTGTATACTCGGTGATAAGGAAGGATGAAGTGCCAGCTAGGGATAGCGCGTTGAATGTTTTCAAGAGGGAAACCCCCAAACCAAAGTTCGGAGAAGAGACGCTATCTATCTATCATCGAAAAGCTTTACAGCCAAGAGATGACATTGCCTTGGATTCTTATCCCAAACAAACAAGTCGTCCCAATATTATGCTAGTAGACGATGAACCAGATATACTTACAGTCTTTAAATCCTACTTAGCTTCTGAGGGTTACCGGGTAGAAGCTTTTTCTGACTCGTATATGGCATTACAGTCGTTTGCGAGATCAGAACCTCGTCATTATGACCTACTAGTTCTTGATATTAGGATGCCAACAATAAATGGATTACAGTTGTATCAGAGATTGAAAGCTGTAGATCCATATGTCAAGGTCATCTTCTTGTCTGCTCTTGAAGCCACGGATGAGCTTGTAAGCATATTGGAGGGAGTAAAGACTGTAGATGTGATAAGAAAACCTATTGATAGAAAACATTTTATTCAGAAGGTAAAAGCAAGTATTGAATCTGCACATTCAGGCACAAATAACTGATATGGTCTATCTCACATACAAGTGTGCTATCATGATTCTATGTGTGATAAACATTCAATTTTTGTCAATAATAACTGGAATTAATAAACAAAAGTTCTATCTTTGTAATAATGCCTTAGGTGTAGATAGATAGATCAAGGCTGACTATTATAGAAACAATTTTCCCATTCCGAGTTCTTAATTGGTTAGAATTTATCATGTATAGCGGCCTGCTTCTAAGATCGATTTTGCTATCTATGCTAGCTTCTATGTGATTATTTTCTATTTCATCAATATAGAATTAGTTTAGTTAAAATATCTAGTAGGAAGAGTATTAGATTGTTAAAAAAGCTATTCGTGTAGACCATAGTAATCCATATGCTGTGTAGGTCATGCGGTCAAGAGTTAGATCCCTTCAGGACATGTGCTATGTGTAAAGAGACTGTACAGTGGAAGTGCTTTGCCTGTAACAAAGAGGGAGATGCTTCAATTCATGTTCATGCGGGGACAATATCAGCATCTTTGCCTAGCGGAAGAATTTTAGAAGCTTAAGGATCGGTACTCCGATGCATAACCTTTGGCATGAAACAAAAGAAATATTACTTATACAATATGATGCTGGCATAATATACACACACAGCGTATAATGAAGACATGGCCTAAATTAGGCAATGCGCAATCGCTATGACTAGTGCTCGAGGCGGATCTAAGTCTCCACCAAAATAATTGATTATTGTCTGAAGTTATATTTGTCAAAATAATCGCAAAACTTCCGCTGGACTATGCAATGACTGCAATAGCTATACCATTTTTTAGCTTTTACTTGTAGCTGTCTACGATACAATCTCTGTCAAGAGAAGACATATTGTAGAAGCTATAATATTTGATACATCTAGGGCAAGCTGGTAGACGAGGGAACGCACAGGCAATTTTTCCTATCCCGTATGTTGGTTTAACCCCCACCTCGACCGTACTTTTTCTTCTAATCGGAGGAAGATTATTCTATCAAATAAAAGGCCAATGACAAAGATCGTAATCATGACAGCGATTATTTGGCTCATATCATTGAATTCCCTTCCTATGGCAAGTACATGTCCCAGTCCATACAGAGTCGTTATCAGCATCTCGGCACCGATTAGCGCATGCCATGCAAATGACCATGCTTGTCTTATGCCCATTATAAGAGAAGGAGTAGCTGCAGGAATCATTACATGTCTAAAAAGGGCAAAGCCATGAGCACCCATATTCCTTGATGCGCGTATATAGATAGGAGGCACGTTTCTGACCGCACTATAAGTGGATATCATCACTGAAAACATTGATGCCATTATAACTACAAACAATATGCCAAAGTCATTAAAGCCAATGAGCAATATAGAGAAGGGAACCCAAGCAATACTTGGAAAGGTCAATAGCCCCACTGCAAACGAGCTCATAGTCTTGCCAAAGCCTTGAAATTTTACCATTGCAAGACCAACTATGCCACCCAATGCTATAGATATTGCAAATCCAGCTGCAAGTCGCCACAATGTCGTACCGATTCCTATGGCAAGAGAGTTATTTGCTATTAACTCGCTGATAGAAATTGCAACTTGTGCGGGAGAGGGTAATAGTGTCTTTGGCCACAGCTCGAGAACAGTCACAAGCTGCCACAACCCTACAAACACTGCCAAGAAAAGTGCAACATTGGCTACGTCTGTTATGTCTATACGATATGTTGTTCTGCCACCAATCCTTCCCCAGCTCTTTCCTGCCGCTATGTTAGTAGTAGCAGTGTTAACTGGAGCATTATCATTATTATCTTCTTTTAGCAATCTGCAAATCACCTTCGAACTCTCTCAGAATTTGTTTTTTTATTTCGTACAGCTCAGGGTTTTCAGGGTCTCTAGGTCGTGGTATGTCAATTCGAAATTCTCTCTTGATATCTTTTAGCATAGAAGACAGAACTATTACTCTATCTCCAAGAAGTATTGCTTCATTAATGTTGTGAGTAACAAAAAGAATAGTCTTGCCTGTTGTCTTGTGAATGCCAACCAGCTCTTCGTGAAGCAAGTCCTGCGTCTGGACATCTAGCGAGGCAAATGGTTCGTCCATGAGTAAAACTTCTGGTTCCATGGCAAGGGCACGAGCTATTGCTACTCGCTGCTTCATTCCCCCTGATAGCTGGTAGGCAAAAGATTCTGAAAACTTGGACAATCCTACCATTTCTATATACTTTTCAGCGACCCTACGGCTCATATCTTTCGGCATCTTTGCAATCTTCAGTCCAAATTCAACATTGTCTTGTACATTGAGCCATGGAAATAAAGCACCTTCTTGAAATATCATTATTCTTTTTGTTGACGATGTATTGCTATTGGCGAGGTGTCCTCTAATACGGACGCTACCAGAATCAGGTCTATCGAGTCCAGCAATTATATTCAGCAGCGTGCTTTTCCCGCATCCCGATGGCCCTACAATTGTTACAAACTCTCCCTCCTTAATTTTTAAATCTACTCCATTGAGAACATCGTGTGAAGAAGCCCTCAAACTTCTTGGAGAGTTGAGTTGTTGTTGTTGCTGCCCACTAAGATGATCATAAGGGGTAGTGATACTACTGTTATTGTTCTTATTATTTTTGTAATCAAACGATTTGTGCACCCCTTTGACGTGAACTACTGGAATGAAATCAAGGTTCTCTTGGTTTTGTAGTTTTAGCCGCTCTTGCGTGTTGTTACTATTGTCCGCAATGTTAGTATTTGAGGTTTTAATTAATGCCATATAAAGCAGTGTGCACGGGTGACGAGATATAATGTAATTTAAAGATGCAAGATTTGCTCCTTTGATGCAGTTTTAACGTCTTGATATGCAGAATCTGCCAGATATATATGAATGATTATGAGAGAATTAGTGTTACAATTTCTTAATAAGGATAAGCCAAGAAAAAAGTGTCAAAAAGGTAACTGCAAGGCATGTCATCATGATAGACCTCAAGACAGGAAAATTGTTATCACATTATAGATTAAATGAGAGTATTTACTATACTATCTCTTGCAGCCCTTTTTCCTTGAGTACCTCATTCAAGATCTTTATATCATATATTCCTGATAGGTCGGGCCTAGTTTTTCCCAGGAATCCTATGTCAAATGCATCATTAGCAGATTTGAACAGCGATTCCTTTATCGGATCATATGTCAACTTGATCCTTGAAATCCCTTCTCTAAATTCGTCCTGTGGGATAGTCTGTCCAGTTAGTTTGTCAAGCTCGACGTTAAATGCCTCTATTGCAGCGGTTTTATTACTATTTATCCAGTTTGTTTCATCAATGTGTGCCTCAAGTAGTTTCTTTATTACGTCGGGATTCTTTTCAATATAGTCAGTTCTAGCAATGATATGCGCAGTGACGAATTGCCCCTCTGGCCACAATTCGCGCTCATCCACCAATACCTTGGAATTTGCTTCCTTGATCAGCTTAGCTCCCCAAGGCTCCGGTATCCATGCACCATCAATATCCTTCTTTATCATCAATGTTACGATATCTGCATTCTTGGCAGGGATTACTTCGACATTACCCCCATTCTCCTTGGTCTTGTAACCATTGTCAAGCAAATACTTCCGCAATGCTACGTCTTGCGTATTTCCAAGTTGTGGAGATGAGAATTTCTTATTGGCAAGGTCTTGAGGCGAGTTAATGCCGGAGTCATTTCTTACAACGAACACTGCGCCGCCACTAGCAGCTCCGGAGATTATCCTTACAGCTTCTCCGTTTGACTGTACATACCCATTGATTGCAGGGTTTGGACCTATGTATGTAACATCTATTTGATTCGCAAATAGTGCCTCTATAGCAGCTGGACCTGCGTTAAATATTTGTGTTTTAACTTCTACATTGTCGCCTAAAGCTTTCTGAAAATCACCTCTACCAAGTCCTATTACTGCCTGC
>DATDKS010000074.1:0-5780 GCA_036519825.1 Nitrososphaera sp.
GCAGGCAGTAATAGGACTTGGTAGAGGTGATTTTCAGAAAGCTTTAGGCGACAATGTAGAAGTTAAAACACAAATATTTAACGCAGGTCCAGCTGCTATAGAGGCACTATTTGCGAATCAAATAGATGTTACATACATAGGGCCGGGACCAGCCATAAATGGATATGTGAGATCTGGTGGAGAAGCTGTAAGGATAATCTCCGGAGCTGCTAGTGGCGGCGCAGTGTTCGTTGTAAGAAATGACTCCGGCATTAACTCGCCTCAAGACCTTGCCAATAAGAAATTCGCAACGCCTGAGCTTGGCAACACGCAAGATATAGCGCTCAGGAATTACTTGCTCGACAATGGCCTCAATACCAAAGAGAAGGGTGGAAACGTAGAGGTATTGACCGCCAAAAATCCCGACATAGTGACCCTATTTTTGACAAAGCAAATTGATGGTGCGTGGGTTCCAGAACCCTGGGGAGAAACACTAGTAAAAGAAGGAGGAGGCAAGATATTCGTAGATGAGAGAGAATTATGGCCACCTGAGGGAAAATTTGTGACAGCAAACATTATTGTCAAGCCCGATTATTTGCAGAATAATCCCGACGTAATAAAGAATCTACTTGAGGCACACATTGATGAAACAAACTGGATAAATAGTAATAAAACCGCTGCAATAGAGGCATTTAACGTCGAGCTTCAAAAACTGACTCAAAAAACAATAGCAGAAGATGTATTGAATGCATCGCTTTCAAGAATCGACTTTACATATGATCCAATAAGGCTATCTCTATTCCAGGACGCAAATGATGCATATAAGCTAGGGTTCCTTTCAGAGAACCCTGATGTGTCTGGAATTTATGATCTGACAATTCTAGACCAAGTGCTTCAAGAGAGGGGCTTACCACCTGTTTCAGGACTTAACGCAACAGGAACTAATGCCACTGATGCATTAGTCAGCAGCGACACAGGATAAGTGAAGAAAAACTAGAAAACTTGGAAAAAGCCGACGTACAGATGAAAGGTGGGAGCTAATTCAGCGCATTTCAATCTCCCCCTTCCCTTCCTTTCACGAAAAACGCAATTCTTCATTTTTGAAAGGAATTCTACTTTATTGAGGCAGGCAGTTTATTTCAGAATCCGTCAGCATGACATCTATTCTAATTCACTCTTTCCGCTAAATTATTATTTTCTGATTATCCGATTCTTTCATGATTTTGTCTTCCTAACACCCGACAGTTTGTCAGGCAACGGAATGGATTTAGTTGTAAAAAGAGGTTGATTGGAGTCTCCGATAGCTAGTCATAAATCTCTGTATCCTCTAGATTTACGGGGTGACACCATTGACCTCCATTATTCCCAATCTCTTCGCCCATCAGTCTGGGAATCTACCAAACTAGAAGATGGCTGCATAACAACTAAAGCTTAGGAGCCCTTGACAATATCCTGGCGATCAACAGCACTGAAGCCGCGTCCCATCGGTAAAAAAAGTGAAAATGTTATAAATAATACTTATATAAGTCATGTTCATAACAAAAAATACCTTTTCCTTATATTACCAAACGAGCTTCATTGGAGCTAGTTTGAATAAGGTTCTGTCATTTGAAGTCTATTCTCTCTGGTCCATATCTAGCAAACCCTTCACAATAATTATCTCTAGGTAGTAGCTTAGTTGCTCGTATACCCAGGATGCCTTATGTCTGATTTTGTTTCTATTTGCTACTCCTGTTAATGCAAGTGTATCTGAGGTCGATCTTCTTGAGCGACCACCTTGAGGTAACGGAATAGGATGATATTCTATACTCTTCAAGTGGCACACTGGACATTTGGTAATGGAATCAGATATGTCCAGCTCCTCTGACCTAACTAGATATTGGGTGTTCCAATTGCAAGACCGACATACAACAAGATATAGATCAAGCTTAATATCACTAATACCCCCACGACTAGCGCTAATTGCTTTATCATAATGGCCATGTTTCAATTGAGTTTTCTTATTCTTGCAAGCGAATCTGCTGAATGTAGATGTATCATGTGACTATGTCATCTATGATGGCATCAACATATAATCTAGTTCAAATAAGCAATTCTTGTTATTTATCTGCCTTTCCTGACAGTTTACAAAGAAAGTAAAGCCTTCAATACTTCTGAGCCCCTCTAATAATTCTGATAATTCTTCATCTGACATTTCACACATTGTCTGAAGATTAATTTGCTTGTTGTCCATACCTAATAGGTTATACCTATTGTGTCTCTATGAACTATTATTAGCCGACCGACTAATTACAGAATCTTAAATTTCGTGAACGATGCTGCTGGAGTAGGTTGGTGTGTGTATGTGAATGTATTATCCCACTGATCCCTTGACCAATAGGCTGCCACTACCACACACACACTCCTCCCTACCTACCCCAACAGCATAGGAGGTGAGTGCCCACCCACCCAAACAAGAACTGCTCAAAATGGTATTTAAATAGATTCATCGCTAACTTTGGATACAGAGATAGTAAGTAACACTACCAACGGAGTGACCAACAACGGAAGGAAACACCTAACAAAGACAACAATATCATAATATTTCTTTTTTGGCGCAGAAATTGAACTTTTCATGCTGAATGCCTACCAAATTTACACTGAAGATGCAGTTTTGGCATAAGTCAAAAGTCCAAAATAGATGACAGTTCTGCATATACATGGTAAGACTTGCTAGAAGAATACGCTAAGAATAGAATAGACGCAAAAAAACCAAGAAACGAAGGCAGAACGTATATCATAGATAAGTTAGAGGGCGTTGACAAGGAAAACCTCGAAGTACTTGCGCCATTTGTTGACACAGTAAAGATATACGGAGTTTTGCCGCTTCTTATTTCTGAAGAGATATTAAAGAAGAAGGTCAAATTCTATCACGATCATAACATCAAAGTTTCTACTGGAAGCACTATCTCAGAGTACATGGTAGCGGAAAACGCATTTGAAAAGTTCATTGAAGAAGCTGCAAAGATGGGCTTTGACATTATAGAATTAGGAGAAAATAGTTCCAATCTTAACTTTGATCATAAAAAAACGATTACCGAAAGCATACTCGCCAAAGAACTTGATGTTCAATGGAAGGTTGGCAAAAAAGATCCAAGGCATCAGCTTCCGCCAGATGTTACTTTGGCCAAAATCGAAGAAGCAGTCAAACTAGGTTCAGATAAAGTCGTAGTTGAAGCAAATGAGGGCATAAATGTTGGAATCTATGACGAAAAAGGCTTCATAAGATGGAATTTCGTTGGCGCGTTAACTGCAAAGTTTCCCCCAAGCACGTTCATTTTTGAAGCTCCCTTAGAATCACAACAGTCTGCATTGATTGCAGAATTTGGTCAACGCGTCAACTTGGCTGAAGTACGAATTGAAGCTGCATCTGCTGTGGAGTCGCAGAGGAGAGGATTTCCAACGAAAGCAGCATTTAGCGTATCTAATCTTAACAAGAACCCTGAAGGAAGTCCAGCAGCCAAGTTTGTTTACTTTGTAATGAAATCAAAGCATCCAATTGATCAGGTTGAGCTCATGAATATGACTAACCTTCCAAGAAGGACTGTGCAAAGTGCAGTAGAAGAGCTAAAATCACAAGGGTTAATTATTGAACGAAGCAGTTTAGATGATGCACGAAAGAAGCTATACACTCCCGTTCAATTTGAATGGCTATGAATCAACTGCAACTAAAAATCTTTTTTCTCTCTATCGGCTAGCAAACTAGCCAAGAAATGGCAAGAAAAAATTTTGCTCAATATAGTCACAACAGAAATGAAGAAGAATAAGGAGGCGAGGAACTGCGTCAGAGTGAGACACTTATCAAAGAAAGAAGCAGGAAAGAAAAATGTGAATCTATGCTGCTAGAGATCATATTTCTATCAGTGGTTAACACCAGAGACATGGCGGTCGACGTACAGACGTCCTTTTATGGTTGCAGAAGTTTCGTATTATACCGGTGAGTAGAATAGTCCTTTGGAAAATGCTACTAGATGTCAAAGAACGCTTATTAAAAAGGAGATTTCCTATACGTAGGACGAAAATATTGGCAAATACTACTTTTAGAGTGCAATCACACAAGTTCAGCCAGGACAACATCCAGACTACACTTGTGTGCTCAAAATGCGACGAGGTCTTTTCCAAAGAGTTCCCCTTGGACCTCGAGGGTCAGACGATAGAGTTCAAGTGTCCTGTGTGCGGCGTGCCTGGCGAAGCAGATCTTCCGTACAAGAGCGCCGAAGAACGCGAAGAGCTGGAGGAGGACTTTGAAGAGGTAGAAGAAGAAGAAGGCGGTGAAGAGTTTGAGGAAGAATACTAGCTAGCGGTGTGGAGTAAAGTTCTTACTCTCAAGCCTTATCTGGTCTTTTATTAAGAATAACTGTGTCATTGATGTGAATGCGACGGTTCCAGATGGCTACAGAAGGTGATAACCCTCTCAGTCTGTCTCTGTAGCAGAGCTGCCTGCAGGTATATGCAGAGTCATACGATACATTGTGCTGAAAAGAAAGCACAAAACCGAGTTTACCTGATGATGATAATGATGTGGTAAGCAAGCTCTGTTGCAACTATTAGCATCTATGTGTTCTGCTCCATCTACTTCTTAACCAGCCTGCCTAGCTGAGCCAGTAGTGCCGAAAGCTGAATTTCTGGATGCGCGCCAGCAGTAAGCCTGTAGTCGTACTCCGCCATTATAGCTGCAAACTCCTCTGGTTTTTCGATCTCCATTTCATATGCCTCTTGGTTTGCATACTTCATAAAGTCGCCCTCTGACATTCCATAGACCTGTGTCAGCTCGAGAAGCTTTGCTCTGGAGTCATTGAACTTGCCAGACATTGCAAGGCGTAGCACTTCGCCCACCTTTGCCCTACCTGAAAGCCCCATAGCTGCTGTAACACTTGTCGCATATACTAAGCCTGTACCAGCTGCAGCTTGTATGATGTTTATGGAGTGGCGCAAGTCGCCCCCGGTTGCCTCATATATCTGAGCAAGGGCCTTTTCTTCATATTTCACCTTCTGTTGTTCGCAGATCATTTTCAAATGAGCGATAACATCTTCCTTTGGTAATCGTGTAAATCTGAATACTACACACCTGCTCTGTATCGGCTCAATTATCTGAGATAAATAATTACAAATAATAACAAATCGAGTCGTCCTTGCGCTATCTTCAATTATGCGTCTGAGTGCAGTCTGGGCCTCAGAGGTCATCTCGTCAGCTTCGTCAAGTATGATTATCTTGGGCTTACCAAACTCCTTGTCCCCTGCCAGCTTAATTGAAGCTGCAAACTCTTTTACTCGCTCCCGCACCATTTTAATGCCACGCTCATCTGATGCATTAAGTTCGAGTGTGTTCTTTCTCCATTCTTCTCCTAGGATCTCTTTTGCAATACAGAGCGCGGTAGTGGTCTTGCCAACTCCTGCAGGTCCGGCGAACAGCATATGGGGTATGTCAGGACTCTTAATCAGGTTGCTTATGCCCTTGATTATCTCCTTCTGATCAACTACTTCACTTATTTTTTTTGGCCTGTATTTCTCAGACCACATAAGGTTCGCCAGATCTGTTTTTTTGGCCGACTCCAACATGAAGCGCTTTCACTCAAGTCGTTAAACCATTAATAGGTTGCTATTTTGCATCAAGGCTGCTAATATTTGATAAAACAGTAGAAGCTAGCTACTAGCTTTACAAAAGCTATGCTGATATGATATATAATAAGTACTCCGTTCTAAACATCTCCCCAGATGGCCAACACCATACGCTCAGAGCCAAGGATTGAGGCTATTCAAAG
>DATDKS010000075.1:0-8285 GCA_036519825.1 Nitrososphaera sp.
ATAGCTCTACAGAAGAAAGCCTGTGAATATCTCAACCTAAATATCCTTGCCCGCGTTGTGAATTGAAAGCATCTAATGCATTCCCTGCAGAGGCAGCAACCTGCGGACCTGACTATAGAGCTTGGCATTTAGGATCGTGAAGATGAGTCCTCCCAGAGTGCCAAGAGCAAAGAGTACTCTTGCAATGCTATTTGTAATCCAGCTTACAAGGAACTGAAAAAAGCCGGGCAGTACATCACCAAAGTGCGCAAAGTTGAAAGGGAATGAGATGAGCAACCACGCTGAGCCTACTATCCAAAATATCGATGCTATCAGCTCTGGAGGACGGGAAACATTTCTTCTTCCGGTCACGAACCTGGCGAGTGGTCCTACAGTACCAATGAGAATTGAGCCATATAAGAAAAATGCTTCAGTCTGGCCAAAAGAAGAACTGAAAAAGCCAGTAGACCACGCTTGATGTGCATAGAAAAAAAGTGCTACCAGCATAATAGCAGCCACCCCCACAATTTCGCCTCCTCTTTCCGAGGCTTTCATATGGTCTCGCTGTGCCTCTTTTTGTGCCCAGCTTAATGACCGATGCTCGGTCATACGGATCCTACCTTTCGCGCTCTGCTCTCAAGCAAAGCGCCAAGTTCCCTTCCGATTGTCTCAAATATCTCCTCCATTCCCTCTTTGAGTACAGCTTCTCCAATCTTGGTTGCCTCCTGTTTCTTTTTCTTGTCGTTTTCCTTTCGTCCAATAACTATCGCCGAGATATGTGGTTTGATAATGTCAACTCCATATGCCTTGAGTTTCTTCTCAATAAACTTGGCTGCGCTTCCCGCCATGAAGTTATCCAATTTCGTATCGAATGCAAAACCGTATTTACCCTTCAAATCCAAACCCTTCAATCGGTCTAGAAAGTCCTTCATAGGTCTTGATGATGTGATGTATTGGGTTGGCGCTCCCATGGCTAAGAGATCGTACTCTGGGAGTTTCTCTAGCCTGGCCATCTTGATATTGGAGCATTCGACTGCAATTCCTGCCTCCTGCATTCCCTTAGCGAGGCTGTTGGCTATTCGCTCTGTGTTCCCAAAGATAGTGTCAAAGAGAACTATAGCTTTCATGCCTTCGCCATTCACTCCTCCTAATCTTTCCTATAGCTGATGCCACCTTCACTAGTTGTTGTAGGGCTCTGCCTTCTACTGTCTATCACGGTGATTATGGCTCCTACTATGAGTGTGACAACTCCCGCTGCAGCGAATATTCCACCTGCAATTATCATGCCAAGCCCACCTGAGCCTAACATACTGTCAATATTGGGTTTTCCACCCAATGCATTAAATGGCATGTACCCAAACGCTCCACTAACTGTGACAGGATTTGTTCCAAGGTTTGTGACTGTAACCGTATAGACTCCTGCTACTTCAGGTTTGAAACTGGTAAAGAACGAATCGCCAAATTCATTGCTGCTAACCACTCTTCCATTTGGATCTGTCACTACTTCTTTCAGCCTTACATTAGAGGATGATGATGATGAGGACGATGGAGGTATTTGTGGCTGCTGTTGCTGTTGTATTTGTCCACTTCGATCAATTCCAATTGCTAGAGAGACTGGACGATCTAATTGATTCACGTCTATTCTTGAATCCACTGATTTCCCTGCGTCTATTGAAGTCTGTGCTACTATTGTATTATCTCTCAGAAAAGAGCCAGCGAATTGAACGGCCCATATCGCAGATATGATTATCCCTACTACAAGTAGCACTGCGCCAGATATTAGCACGATATGTCCTCGTTTCATTTTTGCTGCACCTCTCCTTTTGCTGTCGGTGACGTCAGTGCTACCGATGAGGGTGCTATCAAGTATCCTCCAAGAGCAATCAGCCATAAAACTACTGGATAGGCAACCAGTCTCTCTGGTCCGCCTACGCCAAATGCGCTTATGAACGGGCTATTACTGCCTTCCAATTTCTTCTTCCTATTTTGCTTATTTTCTTCTATCAAAAGCGCTTAGCTAACATTTTAGCGGTCACGGCTTATAAACAGCTGGTCGGTTTAGTGCCATGAGCAGGTCTGTTACAGCTCTAGGATGAGCAGATAGGGTTACAAAGCCGGCAGGCGATAGAATTAAGAGCAATCCGGGGAACTAATCGATTTGGAAGCGGAAGAGGTTAAGTTTCCAAATTGAACATTTACCAAGACTAAGAGAGAGAAAACATCTCCTAGGTTGGCTGATGGTAAAAGCTATCAACAATCTTCTAGGCCAGAAATAATGACGAGAATAATAAGAGCAATATCTAATCGCATAGCTACCAGCACGCGCAATGAAAGTTGTTTACTTTGATTATAGATATAGAGATTAGAGATTACTGAACGTTATGGTTAGCTAGTTTGATAAATATGAAAATACAGCATTAAAAACCCAGAATATGTTTCATAACCGATAAATATGTATCATCTTCCTACATATTGATGGATATGTATGCATTATAAAATATCCTCCTCATCATCATTAGCAGGAAAAGCTTCAGTATTAGCCCTGTCTCTTCTTATGGTTGCAAGCGTTTTGTTTGTAGCACCTTCAACAGCAATGGCTCAACAAACAACAACTACAGCCGAAACAGCATCATCATCATCATCAACAGGCCTGCTTACACCGCAAGACGTGAGAGATCAAAACAGGCTAGGAAATGTAACTACAGCTATAACTCGCAACCTGCAGAAAGGAGAGATGCAGGTTAATGGAATTGTTTACACCCCAAGATGGTCAAACCCTGTGTGGGTACAGCCAAATTCGTTATCGGTGCTTTTTGAATATTGTCTTCCAGGTGAATTTGCAGATTCTGGACAACATATACTCGGCAGCAGAGACCTAGATGTTTTGGAATCATATTCTGTAGCTTTGAGTCCTGTCATGACAGGATGGCTCATAGTTGTTGAAAATCAAAACCAAACCGAAAGAATTCCAGCTGCAGTAGGTGTTATCTGTGCTTCTGATGCAAATGACATTGATACACGTATTATTAGTCCACAAGAGCAGACTGTGATAAAGAATGTAATCCAGCAATTCCTAACCATCAGAAATATCCAAAAAACCAACATTACTCAAATCATTAACATAATTAACAATATCACAACGAACCAGACAGGAGGCGGAAATAATAATCAGACGGGAAATCAAACAGGAGGGGGCAACAACACTACTTTTAAAGTTACAGCAACTTGGGAACCCATAAGCGGGCCAGTAGGACAAGGTAATGTAACAGACACTTTTGCATTCCGAGCAACAGTACAAGGTGGAACTGAGCCGTACACCTATCGGTGGGACTTTGGAGATGGCCAAACAGCTACAGGTAAAAATGTTCAGCACAAATATGAAAATTATTTAGACCAAACTAAATACAATGCTACAGTAACTGTCACAGACGCTACAAATCAAACGGCATCTGATACTACAGAAGTCGATACTATAGGTGTCAGAGGACAATATCCACTTACAGTTTCAGCGTCTTGGGATGTCAATGATGGAGGCATAGCGCCTGCCAACATATTGTTGGACTCAACAGTACAAGGTGGTCGTCTCTTACAAGGCGAGAATTACCAATGCCACTGGGACTTTGGTGATGGCACCACTGGGGACGGATGTTCGCCATTCCACACCTATGAAAAGCCAGGCCACTTTAATGCAACTGTGACTGCATCAGATTCAGTCGGTAATACTGCAACTGACAGCATAAGAATTCCCATAGGAACACCTTCAGGATTAAATGTTGGAATAATTGCTGAACCCATGACCGATGAAATTGCGCCATCCACATGGTCATTTAGAGCATCAGTATACGACCCTGTCTCCAACAACAGGACTGAGTCAGATTACACATATCACTGGAACTTTGGAGATGGCCAAACCAGCGATTCACCAGGCCGCACTGTCACTCACACCTTTGAGAATCCTGGAAGATACCAGATTAGTGTAACTGTCACAGACCCTGATGGTAAAACTGCAACATCTGACCCTGAGGAATGCTGCGATATTGGCATAATAGCACGATTGGAGGTTCAAATTACCAAAGATATCCAAGATGGAACTGAAGCTCCATCTAGTTGGTGCTTTGAGCCAAGCTTTGTCACAGGTGCAGAAGGAGTGCCGCCATATTCATATAGCTGGTACTTTGGAGATGGCGCAAGTAGTTATGACAGAGAAGTATGCCATACATTTGAGCAGCCTGGCGATTATGACGTAGAATTGACAGTGTATGATTCAGTAGGCGGCCATGCAACTGCCACTACTACTATCAGAGTTCTCCCACCACTTGGGACAACAACTGGAGGAGCAGAGAACGCTACTACCACTACAACAGAAGAACAACCACCAACAACTAATGAGACGGCAGCAGTAACACAACCACCAACAACTGGAGGAGAGACTACTACCACAACACCACCAGCAACAACTGAAGGAGAGGAAGGTGCCTCTACTACAACACCACCAACAACTGGAGGAGAGACTACTACCACAACACCACCAATAACTAATGACACATTAGGACAGTAAGTCTCATTGACTGGGAGTGGAGGGTAAAGCCCTCTTTTTCTTCTTTTTTTTAATAGAATGAATAAAAAAGCAGGATAAACAAGTAAGAGTTATAATAAAAATAGGCTAATATTGTCTGAGCACGTAGAAGTACGAAGACAAGCAGGCAAGCATTCAGGCGCAGCGTGATCTCAAGTTATTCACTCTAAACAATATGTGATTTTTTAGAGGACTCGTTTAAGATGCTTAAACGTATAAGTCGTCTCTAAGACGGCCTGTGGTGGAAAGGTTGCCAAAGTTACAGCACAGATATCTGATAATACATTTAACCTAGCATTGCTTCCTTATTCACCGATATCATGTATTTCCATTTTACACGTCACTTTTATCTAAGCGAAATTCTTACAATGCGCCGTAGAATCCCTTGTTAGCTGCCATGATGCTATGAGGATCGATGTATATAGGATGCAGGATTTGCAAGCTGCTGAGAGAATAATCGGGATTGGCTATCACCTTATTTGATTAAGCAATGCGTGCACTCGAAGAGCTAACAATTATAGTTGAAACTGATGGGAGGAGACGATGATGACTGACATGAGCAATGGGCAAACTGCTATAATAATGATCGCAGGACTTGCAATTGGTATCATTGCAGGAGTATTTGCAGGCCAATGGATATTTGACGCAGTCTTTAGGACGCTGCATCCAAATACCAGTGACTTTTGGCAGAATCTAGTTACTTTGGCAGTTGCTGCAATTCTGACTCTGATCGTTGGCGCTGTCGCATTTGGCATAGTGATTGGGATATTTTATGGAGCAGTTTTCCTCTTTACCTCCAAAAGCCGCAGTAGGAATAGGACGTCGAACCAAGATTGAAGCGCCGCACACTGTAAAGTTTAAGAAGAAACCCTCTCACATCTTTCCTGAAGCCTTTAGATTCAGGTCAATTCACAGTACATAAGCGAAATGATTGATTTTTCAGACATATAGAACGAATGACTGAAAAAATAGATCATATACCAGTTATGCTTTGTCTGAGGATATGCAGTACATTGCAGATTCGCCCGCATATTACAATACCACGATCATGTAGTTCAATTCATGGTAAGAGATCAATACAATGCCGGAACTGCAGACTCTGCATGGAGGAGTGTATATACAGAGTTGGTCGAACGGCTGCCCTAACCATAATATCCACAGCTCTAGTTCAGATGATCACCTTCGTTGTCTGGCCGCCACCTGGCTTTGAGTCAGATCTAAGCACCTTAACCGGCTATTTCACGCTTCTTCAAGAAAATATGCTCCTTGAGCTTTTGCATCTTGATCTCTTGCTTATGGTTGACTATGCTCTATTAGTCTTAATCTTTCTATCTATCTATATTGTTCTCAGACAAGTTAGTCAGTCTTTCATGGTTGTAGCTTTTGTTCTTGTTTTTGTGGGGATAGCGACCTACATCCCATCGAACATAGCCTTCTCTATGCTTTCCATCAGTGACCAGTAAGCCGCTACCAAAACAGATACGCAAAGAACTATGCATGCTCCTGGCATCAGGGCAGGCATTACTTACAAACTTGCAAAGCAGTACTTTCTATGTCCGTTATATCCTCATTTCCGCAGCAGGTCTCATAATCTCATCTGTAATGTTACGGAGCAATAATAATAATATCTTCTTCAGCAAAGTAACCGCTTATGTGGGAATTCTGGCAAGTGTACTACGCTTAGGACTTTTCGTGCCAACGATGGGTCTACTTCTCTCCCTTATTTCTCTCATACCTACATTAATGTGGTATATCCTGATAGCTCGGAGGCTTTTCCGATTGAGCTAGCAGGCTTTGAGAGAGAAGAAAGTTAGCAAGGGCTTCTAATAATATGCCCTAATGTCAACACATTCAAAATTGTCACATTAATGAAACTGACTAGAGCATATCTTTAGCGTTTAGTGCATACTATAGCCAATACTACTAATACAGTGTCATACTGCCCCAAAAGGATAAAGCTGCTAGGAATAGTCCTTATGACACAAAGACTTTGCAATATATTTATCTAATATCATTTGCGGGAGTGATTCTAAACAGGCTTGCTGCTTATCCCATAAGTTTTTCAGGTAAGGTGCTCTTCAATCAGACGACTACCTTCTCCCACTCTGCAATGAATAATCTCATGTACTTCTTCTACTTCTTGAATCGTTCTAATTATTCGTTCAACATGCTTTGGTGCTGTAAAGATATGGACGTTGGGCCCTGCGTCTGTTCCGGCATACGCAGGTATGCCGTCTTTACGAAGATTTGCCACTTTTTCTAAAATATCATGTGTCCCCTTCATCCAATAATCAAGTAGCGGTATTGTCTTGAGGCATACTTGTCTAAAAAGATAGTTTTCTTCCTCATATGATGCTCCAAGCTTTGCAATATCTCTTGCCGACAATGCGGCGCTTACTTGTTCTATATGGGGATCTGCTGCGCTTACGAAACTTGAATAGATTTGTTCGGGACAGGTTTTTTTTGACAACTTCATTCCCTCGATTGACCTTATCTTTTTTGGATTAGAACTAACCATAGCTATGACATTGCGAAGGTCCCAGTGATTTTCATTGAAAAGCTGCTTTGCATATGAAGAGTCATCACTATTACCTTTCTGCCACATGACGAATCCCCCAAACACAGAACGCGAGGCAGAACCGCTTCCTCGTCTTGCCATGATGGATTTCAATCTTGTATCGGAAGTTTTACCAATCAGACCTGCAAATGCTTCGGCTAAGGCCGATGCACTTGCTGCTGACCCTGCAAGTCCGGTACCAACAGGAAATGACTTTCTAGTAGTAACCTCGACCTTTTCCTTAAATCCTGTATAACTTCTCATTGCGTTAAGGTGGTGAACGAAGTGACTGTAAATGTCTCCTTTATCCTCTATTCCATCTATAATGACCTTATCGCGTTCAGATGATCCCACTGTTCTTAGAGAGACTATGTAGTCCAGAGGCTGGTTTATTCCTTGCAAAGTGATGGAGAGACTAGATCTAGTGGGTATTCGAAGCGTATCGTCCTCATTTCCCCAGTAAATGACAAGAGCTTTATTTGGATGTGACAGAGCAGTTTTTATCATAAGGATGTGAATACTAAGTTTCTTTCTGGTTTTAATTTTTTTGTCTTAATGAAGATCATGATGGCATGTGACAGTCATAATTGCTAACAAGTATGGATACTATGCCATCTGAGGATTTGGTGATTGATCAGTCCATAATTATCAGAGGATTTATTATCATATTAACGAGCCAAAATTTTTCCATATCAGCTTTTAACATGCTACACACAACTTGTACTACCCTTATGGACATACTCTTCAATGCATTGCAGAAAGCTTCTCATAAGGCAAGAGGTACCACATACTGAAGGCGCATTATCTTCCTAATTCGTCGATTTGATATCTACTAAAGGCCAAAGATAAACTTTGGTAACCCGTTCATTATTGGTTGATAAATCTATTGTAGATTCTTTACTATCCGTAATAATTCAATTCTTTCTATTCTGTCAGAAATTTCAATATACGTGTATTGACTATTTCAGGCTGATCAATATTTGGTAGATGTCCTGCATCTGGTAAAATTTCAGTTTGAATATTGGAAATCAGCCTCTTTGCTCGCTCGACTGTTGCATCAATACTGCCGTAAATGACTTCTTTCTGTCCTATGAGAAGCAAAGTCGGTACCTTTGTATCTGAAAGCTGCTTGTCAGAAAATCTGGAGGGTAAGCCAAGACGAGGTTTTGCTTT
>DATDKS010000076.1:0-3047 GCA_036519825.1 Nitrososphaera sp.
AGCATTTCCGCCTTGCGTAGCACCGCCAGTAGTGCTGGTGGTGTTATCAGTAGTGGCAGCACCGCCGCCACCGCTCCCTTCTGTAATATTCTGCTGCTGTGCGATTGCTGGCTGGTAGTTGTTGTTGCTAATGAGGGATAATCCTGACAGCAATAATGCTGCTGCTGTAACTATAGCCCCAGCCATAGGTATGGCAGCTCTTGGTTTGGTTCTTTTATTCTTGTTGTTGCTATCGTTCATTCCACTCTGTGTAGTCATTAGCTCGCATGTGAACGATATAGGACTTAACTATTTTGATACATCCTCATAGTCAGAAACTGGAAGCTACTGTAAAAAAAAGACAGTCTTAAAGCTAGGCGGAAATGCTGACTCCACATCCAGAAATGATTGAAGATGGTAGCGTAATCTAGAAAGATTCAATCTGCTGACCCTGGAAAGAGAGCAATCAAATACATTCATGCGGGAACGAGTAACAAAATGGCACCGCTTCTCCATTGTGGCACATTCAACACAAATATGAACAAAAACTGAGCGCAGCCTTGTCAAATACCTCTCGCTTGTCACACGGCTATTCAGAGCAAACAAAAAGTCCTGATAGGGTTCGGTTGCCAGAAATTCAGTTTCTAATTTTTATTTTTTCTTTACTCCTATCATGGTTTGAACCCCAATAAAGAACCGATATCAGAATGGGCCCAAGGGGCTACATGCTTTTAGAAGCGCTGATGGGAAGGTTTCAATCTAGAAGTATGCAAGGTCAGCTAAAAAGTTTTGTTTGGAGTGGGCCAGTCTCCATTGCAGCTAACGGATATTGCATTTGAATTGCACTTTGGCCACTGCTTACAAAATGAGATCATTATCGAAGTCCCGACCGGCCGCCCTGTGCTCCGCTACAGACCTTGCCACCTCAAGAATGTTAGGTTGCCTTGCCTGTAATGCACAATAGTCTTGGCATCGCTATACGATCATGCTAGTTGAACGAATCAAGCGGTGGATTTGCTATGAAAGAATATGATCTAATCTCGATAGGAACAGGTTCGGCAATGTATGTTGTCGATGCGATGCTCAGAACTAATCCAAATCTCAGAGTGGCAGTCATAGACAAAGATGAGCCCGGAGGGATTTGTCTCACACGAGGGTGCATACCTTCAAAGCTTCTCCTCTATCCAGCAGAGTTGGTAAGGACAATCGAAAGAGCAAATGAATTTGGAATTGACGTTCAGTTAAACAAGATCGACTTTAATAAGATCATGGAAAGGATGAGGCATCACGTTAACGAAGAGACAAACATGATAAGAAACGGACTTTCAGAATCGCAGAAGATCGATTATTATCACGATGTCGCAGAGTTTATAGAACCATATACTTTGAAAGTTGGCAACGATCTTGTAATAAGATCAAAGATGATTGTTCTTTGCACAGGCTCAAAACCAATTATTCCGCCAATAAAGGGCCTTGAGAATATAAAATACCATACAAGCGACACCATCCTTGCAATGGATAGGTTGCCAGAGAGTATTGCAATTGTTGGAGGAGGATATATTGCCGCCGAATATGGTCACTTCTTCTCAAGCATGGGCTCACACGTTACAATTATTGGCAGGAACAAGCAATTCCTTCCTTATGAAGAGATCGAAATATCCTCGCTAGCAAAGCTGGACCTTGGCAACCACATGACGATTATCACAAATAGTGAAGTGATAGAAGTTAGTAGTGATATAACTCGTCGCAAGGATGCTACTCCTGATCATGATGCCAACAGCAAGAAGAGCACCCCCAAGACGAACCATGAACAAAAGGAGAGGAGCCTGTTGATTGCGCGAGATATGACCAATGGGGAACGAATTACTATAACAGCCGAAGAGGTGTTAATTGCTGCAGGAAGAGGCCCTAACACAGACATACTTCATCCAGAGAGGGCGGGAATAAAGACTGATGAAAACGGATGGATTACGGTTAATGAATACCTAGAGACATCGCAGCCAAATGTCTGGGCTTTTGGTGACGCAAATGGTGTGTATCCATTTAAACACAAGGCAAACTATGAGGCAGAACTTGTATCCTATAATGCGGTGTTGAAAAAGGACTACGAGAAGAAGGTGAAAAAAGACTATCATGCTGTCCCCCATGGTGTTTTTACATATCCTGAAATCGCTGCTGTGGGTCTTGGCGAAAGAGAAGCCTTGGCAATCTACGGTGAAAATAATATCCTTCTGGGTATAGCGAGGTATGAAGATACTGCAAAAGGAATAGTCATGGGCATAAAGAATTGTTTTGTTAAGGTTATTGTAAAGGCGGATGACTTAGAACTCGTTGGCGCTCATATTATTGGACCACACGCAACAGTTCTCATTCAAGAAATAGTCAACGTCATGTATACGCAGCAGGAACGTGTTATAAAGCCTATACTAAGTGCTATGCACATACATCCTGCCCTTAGCGAGGTAGTTCAGAGAAGTGTTTCTTCATTAATGCCACCACAACACTATCACCACTTGATCTCAGAACACTATGGGCTTTCAAGTGAGTAAAGAAAAACCTTTGTCTCTCTCTCCTACTACCAAGCATGTGTATCTATCGACTCCAATTTTCTAAAAACCATCAAGCGATTGGAAAGCAGATTATTAATAGTAAAGATGGGCATCACATTTTGTATTTGGTATTGGGATGATTGCATAGGCTGCAGAAAATGAAGAATTGAAGAAGCGTATCAGTCCAGAGTTGAATAACTGGTTTCATCGGGCATCGATGGCACGATGGTTGCAGGTGACCGGGGTTCATGCATTGAAGGTAGTGCGCGTATAGAAGTCTGTCCTTTTTGATTTTGCAAAAGTACCATAGTACATATCTCAGCATTGTAATCAAGATTATGTCGTTCACATAGATACTGTAAAAGTAGAGATAATAGAAAGAGCCTCAAAAGATAAACAAGGGCACGAAAATGAAAAAACATCATGTCTACTGAAAGATAATCGCGGAATACATAGGGACAACACATAAAAGGTATTGAGCAAAATATACTCTTGTAAACTATCTGTCCTACAGATATC
>DATDKS010000077.1:0-10070 GCA_036519825.1 Nitrososphaera sp.
CTCTCTCCGTAGTCCACATTATCCATCATGAGGGGGCACTGGATTTCATGTAATAATATCTTTATTAGAAAAATTCAATATATCCGAAGGCGAAGAGCTTAAGTAAGAGGGTAAATGAATACTTTGCCAATATGGCAGCAGCAACGCCAACTGTATTCTTGGTATTTTACAGATTTAAGGCAATGAGCGATCAAGAAGCACAAAAATCTAGTGCCGAATGGAATGATCTTAAAAAGAGCCTACCATCGGATGTCCGACTGGCAGGCGAATACAACCACGCATGGGGTACGGAATACAATGGATTCTTGCTATTTGAAGCGGACAACACCAATTCCTTTCTGGACTGGTGGTCAGCCTTTAAAGACAAGATTAGGTGGTATGTAGACCAAACTCATACGATAGTGGCAAGAAGACGATCGTAAAGTTTTCCACAAACTTTTTCCGTAATTTTTTCTCTTTTTGTCACTATTGCCTTGTTAAAGGGGAAATATAGAAAAATATGGCAGATATAATGGAATCTGCGCTGAACATCTCAAATCTGCAGAATATCGTCCACAGAAGAGATAACTATTATTCCAGCACTTGATGTGCCGCTTTCTGCTGCAACTGATCTTATAGCAGTTATAACATCTTCGACTCTGTGTTCGTCTACTATTGTAACAATTGTCTTCCTATCAGAATATGCCATTTTTGAGCTGCCAACTCCTCTTCCATAGGAAATTGTATACTTTTGACCCTTACCCTTACCTTTTGAATCATAATATGTTGCTGCTAACTTTAATGATCCTATAGCAGTTAGCACTGCGTCAAGTTTTTCTGAGCTGATAAATGCTTCAATCCTTTTCTTGCGAGATCCTTGTTGTTCTTCTTCTCCTCCTCCTGCGGCTGAAGACGACGAGGATGACCTTCTTGCTCGCTCTCTAATTTCAAATGGTAATGAGGAGGACCCAGCTTTATTCTTATTGTGGTTATCATCCTTGGCTTCCTTGGCTGTCATATGGTCGTTTATACACTACCTAGCTTATCTCTTTAACCGAAAAACAGATGCATTTACAGATGAACTAAAGATTTAGCAGCTCTAGTAGTACTAGAGATATTATATTGCAACGGGTTTAAGTTTATAATCGTGGCTCGTTTTGACGATCCGACATTCTGCTTATACTCGCATCATACTGGCAAAAGTGCTAACCCTTTCTAAAGACCTGGGGAATTTTAGTAAAGACTAATATTTTCAGGTGGGGCAAATTGTTAAAGGGGATCTCTATAGTCATTGATTATGCATATATTAATAATAATAACAATATCGACTTTTTTACTCTTGCTTGCTTCTTCGACGACGGCAACACTGTCGCTGCTGCAATCAGTGCTTGCTTTGAATTTATATGATAACTTTGAAGGATCTCTCTACACTATAACAGATAATCAAACGTCTCCAAATGGCAAGTGGTTTAACAAATACAGCGGCTTTGGCGCGTCTGGTGCTGTTCCGATAACATCTTTAATGACAACAGATAATAATAATACAGTTTTCTATGAGAAGCCGAATGCTTCAAGAAATCCCAATGAAACTCATGCTGCTCTAACTCTAACAACTCAAACTTATGAAGATGTAGAGATGCAGCTAAAAGTCAATACAAAGCAGCAATTGAGGCAGAATTCTTCACCAAATCCGTGGGAGGTGGCTTGGGTTGTCTGGCGTTATCAAGATGATTGGCACCACTATTATTTTATCTTCAAACCTAATGGAGTTGAACTTGGCAAGAAGCAAAACGAAAATCAGGCAGAAGAGCAGATGTTCCTGTATACTGCAAATGAACCCAAACTGAAAATAGACGAATGGAATACCTGGCATATCAAAATGTCCGGAAACCACATTGAAATAGGGTTGAAAATGGCAGATGGATCATGGCAAAGAGTTGTTAATTACAATGACAATGCACCGATAATAGGTCCAGGTAACATTGGATTGTATACAGAGGACGCGCATGTGCAGTTTGATGATGTCTATATAACTTCATTAACTTCACGATAGGCTGACTGCACTACTATTTTCTAATTTCAATGATGTTGACTATTGAATAAGAACTAGCGCTGACAGTTGTAAGTGCAAGAATTGCCAGGGTTAGGCAGAGATATCAAAAGCGTAGTTGATCTGATCCAGGTTCCAGAATTAAGTTTTTAGCCCCAACGGATCCATATCTATACGATGCACACGACTAAGAAAAGTATCACAAAAATTCTTAGAAAACAGACTAGGGCCCACCACCAAGTGCGAACTTCGCTAATTCATTAACGGTCAGACTCAGAGTAACTTCTGCACCGTCAAATCCCGCTACATGTTTTTTTGGTATCATATACTGGCCTCTTGAACCAGTAGTTTCTATTTGAAGTGTATCTTTCACGTGAGCAACTATGTTGCCTATAGGCTCACCTTCTTTGGACCTAACATTCTTGTTTACAACTCTGTCCCAATCTATTACTGGTGGGTTACCTTCTTCTGCCATTGTATTGTCCTTCGCTCATAAGTAATTTTAGAATTATGAATGACCCTTACAGAAGACAGGCTCGTAAACTAATGTCACATCTTTACCTCCGTCGTATCAATCTACATTGTAAACGTCTGATAAATTACGAATGTTGTACATGCGAATCCTACAGGTCTCTCATGAATACCAGGCTTCTTCTTCTATGGCCACATATCTCTTATTGAGGTGGTGATGTTGTTAAATACGTCCATAGATTCCTCTGTAAATGTTCTTCCTACTTGTGTCGCCCTACTCTCTATTGTAGATTGTGCGTGTGTGGTATTTACTCCAGGTTCTGCTTGCTCTTGTTCTATTTTTATCCTGTATACTACACGCGGCGTAGCAAGTGTTACGGTATAGGCATCATCCTTTGAGAGTATATTCACTGTGCCATATAGTGGCTGGTTATGAAAATGGTCATCTATAGAAGCCAAGGTTGAAGGTGTTCCTCATCTGCTACCACAACGACAGCAAAAGAAAGGAAAAGAGAACACTGACAATAGAGAATGAAGGCAAAAAGAAATGCCTGCTACATTGTATGGTTTTTTATGAAAAAATGCTGAATCAAGTTTGATAGCGAGATAGGCGGTTTTTCTCTTATTAGTTACAAAGCGAACCCATTAATAGATTGTATTCGTGGTTGCAAGGGAAATGACGCATCTCAATAAGACGATGACAACAGGAACAGCACTGATGTTAGCAGCGATAATAATAACAACAACAATGGCATCAGCATTCGTTTTCACATCGAACATAGCCACTCCAGCCGCGGCAACCACCACAACAACTGACAACACTACAGCAACATCCTCATCATCATTAGGAATAGAGTTATCACCACAACCCATCTACCAAGAACGCTCCCCAGAGCCAAACATAACTCCAATAAACCAGACACACGCAATCTTAACATTCTCTGGAAATGGCACTCTGACTCTTCCAAATTCCACACAGACCATCAATACGACTAGCAACGGTACAGCTATCATCTCATTTGCCACATCATCTGGTTTTGGAAAGGAGACCATCAGTACAGAAGATGGTGAGACTGCAACTGCCACATTGTACGAAATTGTACATTTCAACAATTCTGCAGCTAATGGTGGAGGCAAGGGCATTATAACAGCAGTATTCCAGACTAACTCGACTGGTATGTTAGCACCATTAAACGGTATGATAGCAGCAGGAATTGACGACATGATGTCAAGTGGTGCGAGCCATGTAACATTATGGAAATGGGAAAGTGGTATTAGCAGCAACAACAACGACAACAATTCGACAGGCATTAATGCTCCTTCCACTGTGCAGGGCGAATCCCCGATGAACACAACAACGACAAATGCTACTACTACTACTGATACCAATGCAACCGCGCCTGATGAACAGGCGGGAGAAGAAGAACAAACAGCTACAACAATACCAGCACCGCTGCTGGAATAATAACACGAATGATAGAGTAGGCAATTGTAAGTTTTTTACTTGCTTACATCTTTTTCTTTTTTCCTCTACCTCTATTAGCTTGTGAAGATACAAAAGAGACTATATGTTAGATAAATTAATCAAAGACCATTATATCCTTTCAAAGAGAATCTATGCTATTGTATGAATAATAAGAGCCGACTCGACCAACGCTGTCTATCTGCAAGAAAGGAGAAGGAGAAGAAGCAAAACTTCAGGTTTGAAATAAAAAGGCAATATATTAAAACTTGTTTTACGATATAATAGATTGTTATCGTTCGGATATTCGACTGTTGTGCTGCGTGTGCGTACTAGACTGCTGTGTGTGAGAAAGAAGAAGTTCGTCTTTCCTTCATACTAGGCACATGTGGGCGGGCTTACAGTCTGACAAAAGCCCGCCCACATGTGTGTATGTTTTATAGATTTATTTATAGAGTCCCTTCCATCATGAGGGTTTGATATGTTCTCACTTTCTTTCTTTTCTTCTCCTTGTCCGGTCTGTAGAAACCTCAGTTTGATTTTGATAGTATATTGTATCATTCTCGAAAAGATAAGCCGGGTGCATGAAGTTAGGAATCAGCTTAGGCTGACTGTTCCGTCCATGTTGGATGAAGCGAATCATATAGAGAAGAACTAGCTAGGTTATGTCCAGATTTAGCCGTATCTACCTACAAATGACATTTTTAATCCAAGGGCAAAGAACATTTGCAAAGTCAGCTGCAAGGTCAGTGAAATAAACGGACATGTGTGTGTGAGGTGGATAATCAACCTATGAAGGAAGAAGAGACGCTCTTTCGTAATGTTTTTTCAGCGGGGCACAGGTTTCAAATTCTGCAGTACTTCAACTCGATTAAAAATTATCCACTCTTCTGCCAGCATGCTCTCTTTCCTATCGTTTGTATCGAAATCCTGAATCCATAAGGCACCAAATGACACCTTCTCTCTTGTAGGTGGAATCCCTTGAAATTCTTCATCGAATGTGCCAGTGCATTTAACAGGAACTGATATCAGGTTGCACCCTGCTATCATGTCTTCTTCTTTGATTTCAATCTGCAGGTCAGGAAAAGCTGTATAGTAAACTGAAGACAACAAATGCATATGTTGATTCCAATCCATCGGTTCCATATTGGGCAAGTAAAAACGATGCTTTGGCGAAATCAGTTCTTTCACCTTGTCTAAATTGTGCTGATTAAATAGATCAAGGTACTGGCGCACAAGTGTTTTATTTTTCTCTGTTTTCTGAACTATATTCTGGATTAAAGAAGAATCTGGTGCTCTTTTTACTTTTTTTTCAACTTCCCGTACCAACGCCGCCATTATATCCTCTAAAGATAACACTATCACATAAGCATTCAGTGACAAAGTATTCTAAGTGTTTTGTAATGAGTGCAGTTTTACCCTATTTAGGAACATGACATGTTTTTAATCGATAGCGTGACATTAAGCAAAGAGGAGGAGAAAGAGGAGAAGAGATGACTTTCAACATTTCACGATGCAACAGCTGTGGTCAATTTTTTAATTCAAAGAGACAGTTAAAGGATCACGTAGACAAGAATCACAGGATAACAAACTCAAAGATGATGACAATGGTTGTATGAGGAATAACCAAGCTTACTGCCATGAGTTACTACTAACAAAATTGCTGAAAGTTTGATTTAGGCAGCTTGGTCATCGATTCTCTATTACTTTATTCTATCAGCTGTGGTGATGCAAGGGACACAGCGTGTTAGCATGTTAGATAAATAGAACAACTACATCTTTATCCTTCCTGATAAAATTATGATGCTATCATCATCATCATTATCTTGTTCTTGGCTAAATGATGGTGAAACTTAGACCAGATATGGAAGTCAGCAATGTCATAAGTAGAATTGAGAAGACACCTACTGCTTGCCTAGCTGTCTTCATTGCGGCCTCTTTTCTCTTCGTTAGCTGCATGCTTTCCCTGCCAAGATGTAATTAATCTTGTTTTGTATTAATGCGTTTATTCGATCAGTAGTCATTCTAAAGATGTAGATTAGGAAACCTCAAGTTTCTATAATTATTATGCTGGAGGTGTAATCTATCAAGCTCTACCCAATAATAATAGCAGAGGAGGAGAGAACAATCAGAACCAGGAAAGGAGAAGATGGCAGGCAGAGAGGATATGAGAAGGATAGAACTAACAAAAGAAGCAGAAACTAAGCTTACCACACTTGTAGAATGTCTTAATTTAGACAATGAGTCTACAGTAATTAATGAGCTATTTTACAAATTTGTTCTAGACCAAGAGCCTGATAAAAGGAGAACGATAATGGCAGTTTATCAGATGAACGTTAAGAATACTACTGGCTAGCATTTGATCTTGATAGAATTGTACGCTCAAAGAAGCAATCTTTAACGTATATTAGCCGATAATTATCCGCGACTCATCCGAGATAATACTCTGATATTTTCTAGTATTGCTATATCTATTATAAAAAAATTCATTGAAGCGAAGAACCATCAAGAGTGCCTATTTTGCCAAAATTCTAGAGGTGCAATATAGTTTTGCAAGCAGACGAAGGGATACTCAAAATTACTTACTCTGTGACAGGAAAATATAGTGAATGTAATACAGCAACAGATTTTAATCATCCAATAGTAACAGTGGATTTTGCTTCTTCTTCATGTATGTCGCCTTTTTCACTATATGCTATTTTATAATCCTGAAACATTGCCTGTTTGATATTATCTGAAAGGTTTTGAAGTTCTTCCTTGTCATTTAGTTGATTCTTTCTTTTGGGCTCAACTCCAAGTGAGTTTAATTCATTCTTTAAATATTCCTTATTGTCTGTATGCTCCTTTTCATATAGTTCTGAGGAAGGAGATGTCATATCCATTGTATCCATCCTTATGCAGCTGATTTAATTTAATAGCTATTGAACTAATTTCTGAAGCTAAAATACATATAGGTGGTTTATAATCGATAAAGGAATTGTAATTGCAATAGATGTTAGAGAAAACGCTAGAGCATCCCTACGTTCCGCGTATAATGGTGAGGTATTATATTTTCCTAAATGTTTGGTGTACGCCAATCAGGTTTTTACTACCTTCGGGGCTTCTTGATTTCAGCTTCAAGGCACCCTCCTTCTCGCCTGTGTTGAATTTGAGCAGCTTTGGCCTCGCTCATTGTGCTGCAGAATTGCTTTAGACTATGACGCTCACAAATTACTCTATAGCCCATATATTCAGTCGATAGGGGATATTGGCATTTATTGTCTTTTTAGCATTTAGCTTAACAACTTCATAACATTTCTCCTGCTATGATTAAGTTTTTTACGTAATCAACTTCTTCTGAAACATTTGTCTAATTGTATTATATCAGATACAGCGCCATCGGCTCACGTATATGATGAAGCCTGCCGATAATGTAATAATATGCCCCAATTGCGGCGATGGCCAAAAGATAATTGATGTCGAGTCAGGTGAGCTAATTTGCACCAAATGTGGTTTTGTAATCCATGAGAGAGTAGGTGACGAGCAAGAAGGCTGGAGCATTCTTGCCAGTGAGCCAAGGAGCAAATTGAGAGCAAGTCCGACTTCCTTGGCACGATCGGACATGGGTCTCTCAACTATCATTGGCAGGCCGGACAAGAGCGCGGGCAGTGGGCTCAACGCAGCCATGCGTTCAACCTTTGACAGGCTGAGGGCGTGGGATTTTAGGGTAAAAGGACAGGACGAGCGGAGCCTCCGACGTGCATTTGTTGAGCTGGACAGGTTGCGGAGCATCATTCAGTTATCAGAGGCAATAGTAGAAAAGACTGCTTACATTTATCGCCGGGCTCAAGAGCGGGGGCTTGTCCGCGGCAGGACAATGCGGGCAATACTAGGCGCAGCCATCTATATTGTGCAGCGGGAGATGGGCATTTCAGGCACTCTTGACGACATTATCGAAGCTACAAACACCAAAGAAAAAGACTTGGCAAGAGCCTACAGAATACTTTTGCGCGAGCTTGACCTCAAGGTCCCGATGCTTGACCCAATCAAGTGCATTTCCAGAGTAGCGAACAAGGCAAACATCAGTGAGCGCACAAAGCGTCGGGCAATGGACATGATCCAGGATGTCATAAAAAGCGGGCAGGCAGCAGGCAGGGACCCGATGGGGCTAGCTGCTTCAGTATTGTATCTTGCTTGCCTTGGCAGTAGTGAGTCAAAGAGCCAGGCGACGATAGCAGACGCAGCAGGAGTATCGGAAGTAACATTGAGGAAGAACCAGCGGTTGATAATGGATAAAAAGAGGTATCAGCGAGCGGAGTCTGTATTATAAGGCAGCTATGATTCTTGTCCGGGCGTTGGAAAAGATGAATGAATATGCATCTTAACTTATTATTATACAAACAGAGTTAATAGCTGCTCACGCATTTTATCATTTGCTACCGCAGCATATGAGAATCTTGTCTTGACATCTAGGTCAGAGTCAAGGGTCGAGCCGTCGTCTGAATATATCTTGGCTCCAGCCTCTTTTGCTATCAGGTAGCCAGCGGCAACATCTGTAGGCCGAATCTTGCCTCGTAGATCGATATAGGCGTCCAAGAACCCTCGTGCAACAAAGCACATTTCCAGCGCATTTGCACCAAACTGTCGGATATGAGTAGCCTCTGCAATTATTGGGGCAAGGCGCTCAACCATCGCAGGCTTGGCTCCAGACATGTTTATTCCAATTGTAGAATCTGAAGTGCATTCTTGCTTGACAAAGATCCTCTTACCGTCTAAAAATGCGCCTTGATCCTTTGAAGCATAGTAGAGATCACCCCTCGCAAGATCAATTATGGCTGCGTCAGACACAGCGCTTAGATTAAAGTCGGTTGCATATGCAACCGAGCAGCAGAAGAAAGGTATCCCACAGATGGCATTTGTAGTCCCATCAATTGCATCTATAATGATGTAGCCCTGTTTGCCCTCAATCCTACCGCACTCCTCGCCAATTATCGTGGCTTCAACCCCTCGCTTTTTGATAACATCAATGACGGTCTTTTCAGCTGTCAAATCGATAGTGCGCGATATATCGCCCCCTGCACCTCTTCCCATCTCCTTGCTACCGACTGCAGTTCCGGCAAGACCCTCTGTTTTCCCATGAACCTGCTGGCACGCCTCTTTAAGAATATCAACTATCATCATTGCACCATCCTTAAGATAGACTCAATAAAAGATTATGTCCATGCATGAAAGAGACACAAGCCGGGATAATCCAATTATTCTTGTAGTGCAAATATAAGACCTTTCATATCACACTGTTCTCATTGTGAGCCATATCCATGCAAGTATTGATCCTTACAATATTCTGACAGAACTTGGCTTCAATGCAGTTGGCGGCTGAACTAATTTTACGAATATGTGTATCTACATAGTTTAAAAGAAAGCCATTCATCTAGTGTCTAAGATTATATCATAGAGATGACAATTGTATATCATGCTAGCTACATCCTCTGCCTCTTATTCCCACAGGTATGATGCCAGTTTAATTGAGCGATTGTTATTCAGGGTGGCAAAGAGGTGGGTTGCAGGCTATAATACTGACGAGGCAATGGATGCAGCTCTTGACACAAACAGTCACGGAATGTCTGCAATTCTAAACTTTCTTGGGGAGGATACCACAGATACCAAACTGGTGGACATGACAGTTAAGGAATACCTGTTGCTAATGGACTTGATGCATGCAAGAAAGGTGCAGGGATGTGTGTCTGTCAAACCTACCCAGCTTGGCCTTACAATTGACCATAACATGTGTTTACAGAATTTCAGCAGGCTTGCTGCAAGAGCTAGAGATCTTGGGCAATTCATATGGCTAGACATGGAGTCAGTCAAGTCTACAGAAGACACCATTTCCATCTATCTAGACCTGTACAAGCAATACGATATGATGGGCATAGCAATACAGTCATATCTACGCAGGAGCGCAAGTGATCTTTTACACATTATTGAATGCGGTGGTAAGGTAAGGCTTGTCAAGGGCGCATACCATGAGTCAGAGGAACACATCTTTGTTACCAATGAGGAAGTCAATGCCAATTATTCGAAGTTGATGAAGATGCTGTTTGAGAGCAAGAATTATTTCGCAATTGCGAC
>DATDKS010000078.1:0-10237 GCA_036519825.1 Nitrososphaera sp.
ATATCAATTCTGTCCATTGATACTGCGTGTGAGCCAGTGGGTGGGTCACTCGAAAGAGAGGAAACTCCTCCCTCACTGCAGGCACCCGAATTAGCGATAATTAGCCGGAGACGGCTGGCAACGGAACAGAAAAGATATCCAGTCAGGTTGCCACGATGATGGCGAATAGTCTGAGGTCTCTGATACTGGAATGAAACTGCTGACCCGGGTGGAGCAAGGCTAAACAGAGCACTAGGTCCTGCACCTGCTCAGGTTGGCTGCTCAGCAGAATCCCACTTAGAACAGAAGGAGAGTTATTGCTGGCACGCACCATACTTTATGAAAGCTCCCATTACTCACTCTGTTAGAATATAGATAGAAAATTGTGCCTTATAGTAAGTATCACACAACTGCGAACTGCTACCAAGATGATGGTGTTCTAATGCATCAAATTGAGACCTTCTATTTTTGCTGCGAGTAAAGGATCAATTCCTTTCTATTTGTCAAGATATCTAAAAGCCTTCAGAGAAAAATGTTTTTGCTTGTAACTAAAAAGTCGAATTGCCATTAGGCTGTGCAGCCAGATACACCATTCCCATAAAACCGCATTCGGTCTTTAATTTGCTGAAATAAATTGATTTTTGATCTTGCTAATTCAATGACATCTCTGTCTGGACTAAGTAGCTAGGCACTATATGACAAACAGCTGGGCAGGTGTAAGACGGTTTAAGCAACCCTGCTCTGTCTATTCTAGATGCATCACTATTCTAGATCCCGGATATTCTTGTACTCATTGCCGGAGTTTATGCTTGTATTCGACTTTCTTTCTTCTGTCATACGTATGTTCTGCTCAAAGTCCGGAAGCTGGATTGCCTTCTGTCCGTAAGGTGTCGTTTTGAATGCCTCAAAGTCGTGTGCATATTGCTCCCTAGCTGGCTCTGTCGTGTACGAATACCCCTTTGAGAGATCATCATCACCGATCACGAGCCAGAGAACTTTGCCGTCAAAAGCATCGGCTAGATACTTTGGGATCCAGGACTTGTCTTTGTTAACCATACCCTTTTCCAGGCGCATATAGTTTTGTGTCACCTCTTTAATCTCACCAACATCATGACCATCATTTGTCTTTACCTTCTTGCCCTTCAGCTGTTCCCACAATATTCTAGGTCCTTCGCTACTTGCCATTGTAAAACGATGCAACATATCTGCTATAAAGCTTGAAGAAGAGAGTTCTGCATTAGGCTATAATCGTAGTTGCGAATCGAGCTTACTGTAACCTTTGCTGCTAATAGCTCTAAGACTAGCCTGTGTTGCTCAAACAAATACTATTGCTCATCCGCATCTTGTTCAGTGAGTGGGTCAGGGGCATTTGCACTTTCCTATATGTGAATTCTTTGAGGAAGAAGCTGATGTGCGTGCCTTCAATCTAATCCTTTTTAAGACCTTCTTGTCTTTTCAATGCAATACTTATGGTCGCAGCTAACTATCTTGGGTAACCCCGATAGATAGTTACTTTTGACAACAATATATCAAAATGTCGATCATGTACATCATCAATAAACATTTAATTGCCAGATAGATGATTGGACGACTGCGCTGACAGTTGTCTTCGCCACAATCAGGCAGTCAGTCACCGCCTATATCTCCTGAGCATCCTCACGAGCACAAGCTCGTGCGCTCGCTTGGCCTCCTAGACATAATCATGGTGGGAATAGCAGCAATGATTGCTGGAGCTATCTTTATCCTAATCGGTCCTGCAATAAATCTTGCAGGCGGCGCAGTAATCGTTGCCTTTGCTATCAATGGATTAATCACATTATTTACAGCCATGGGATATGCAGAGCTCGGTTCAGCCATGCCCGAAGCTGGTGGGGGCTATCTTTGGGTCAGAGAAGGACTTCCTCGACCAAATGCCTTTATCAGTGGATGGATGGCTTGGCTTGCTCATATTGTTGCGGGAAGTCTTTATGCAGTAGGATTTGCTTCATTCCTAGACAGTTTGCTTAAAATGCTTGGTCTTGTTGGCACTGAGCCACTTCTGGGCATATTCCCATTTGAAAAATTAATGGCTGTGGCATGTGTTGCAGCCTTTACTTATATCAATATTAAGGGCACTTCAGAAACTGGAAAAACTGGCAATATTGTAACTATCATCCAGCTTGGAACTATTGGTGCATTGATAGTTGCTGGCTTTTGGAGCATGTATGTCCATCCTAACTGGAATAACAACTTTGCAGATTTTATGCCAAACGGCATTGGGGGACTCGTAGCAGCTATGGGCTTGACCTTCATCGCGTTTGAAGGATATGAAATTATAGTTCAAACAGGGGAGGAAGTAAAGAACCCCAAGAAAAACATACCAAGAGCGATTTTTATATCACTTGGACTTGTAGTCGCTCTCTATAGCCTTGTAGCATTTGTTTCCATAGCGGGAATATTTCCCGAAGGCAAGCCAGCCTGGCAATTCGTAGGAGAAAATCAGGAGCTTGGGGTTATGAGAGCAGCAGAATCCCTCCTTCCATACGGTGCTTTCATAGTTCTTGCAGGCGGTATAGTTTCAAGTCTTGCAGGACTTAACGCTACTACCTTTTCATCAGCCAGAGTCGCATTTGCAATGGGCAGACATTACAATTTGCCGCATATACTGAGCTCAATTCATAGCAAAAATAAGACACCACATATTGCTATTGCAATATCAGGTGTTATCATGGCGGTAATGGCTTTTTCATTACCTCTAGACCAGATAGCAGTTGCAGCCGGCGTCATCTTTTTGCTACTGTTTACTCAGGTAAACATTTCAGTAATTACAATACGCAAGATGCATGGTAACACGCTTAACTACGGATTTAAGACACCTCTATTTCCTGCAGTTCCAATCATAGGAATATTCTTGAAAATAGGTCTTGCACTTTACCTGCTTGTCACGCAGCCACTAAGCTGGGGTATTGCTGCATTATGGGTTCTAGTCGGCTTTGTCATATATCGTATGTATACCTTCAAGCAAGAGATAAACCACTATGCGCCGGTCATAACATCAGAAGGTGATCTAGCACGAAAAGAATTTCGGATCTTGATGCCATATACACCTGAAAATCCTGACAGGCTCCTCAAATATGCAATAAGAGTCGCCAAAGAAAAAGACGGAGAAATCAATATTCTAAGAATAATCACAGTTCCGCAACAAACTCCACTTTCAGCTGGCGTAGCTTTTGTGGAGACTGCAAGGAGAGCATTCACATCATTAGATGAAATACTAGACAAGGAGGATGTACTGAATCACTACTTTGTCAGGGTTTCCCACGATGCGACGGAAGCAATTCTTGGCACAATCGAAGAGCAGAGGATCGACCTTCTTGTGACAGACTTTGAAACGCTTAGAACTAACAAGAAGCTTCAGACTCTGGTTACTTGTGATATAATGGCAATCGATAACACTGGAAGTGGAACGGACGATGTTATTCTGTCGCCCCCTTTTTCGGCTTCTATTGACCATCAGATTGAAAAGAAGAATTTGGTGGTTGTGTATGATGGGGGAGATCATTCAGACGTAGTAATGAAAGCCACGAGTTGGCTTGAACATTCAGGTCTATTCAAGGTAAATGTTTTGGTCATAACCGATAAAGAAACATTGCTAAAGCAAGAAGACCACCTTTCCAATAGAATAGGTCGGGGAAATGGTCATGATGACGACGAGCACAAGTCTATTGCAAAGGGGTTAGAAAAAGAAGAATTTCTCTCCAATATAGGTCTCAAGATGGACAGGATTATTCTAACTGAAGAAAGTAAAAAGAATGCAGAGGAGTCAGCCCGCCTTATTTTTGGGGCACTTAATGCATCGCAGCCTGACATTGTAGTAACTGGAGCTAGCATAGGAAAATTCAGCGTATTTGATAGTCAGCAATATGTGCAATTAATTGAGCGCCTGAATTGTCCAGTTATAATTATGAGGAACTTTACAATCCCCGGTGTGAGCAAAGTCAGAGCTGTTTTTATGAGATTGGTTGGCAAATATAGTCATCACAATCCTAAATAGCGCATCGTCATAAAAGATTTCGAGCTATGTATATCCTCATAGATTACTGGAGACTATGGAACCATTATCGACAAGGAATATCTAAGGAGCTCTACTTATCAAGAGACATATCTGCTATATCACGTGCAATTAGACAGGATTTGAGCGAGCGAAGTAACTGCTACTATTTTGCGGTTTGCGAATCATGCTTTCTGATTGCTACGATTTTGGAATCACGTGACGACTGTAGTATTGCGTATTGCCCTAGATGTCTTGAAAAGGTAAAGTTATCTCTTATTCCACTTGGTCTTGGTGAAATATATATATACTGCCACATTAAATTCCTTCATAGATAGAACATGCAACCATTACCTTGAGAATTATGTGACGATGACAACAACAGCCATTTGCATCGAGAATATAACATGACTGCTACTAAATCATCAGAATGTCTCAAGATAGGTCAAATAAACTATAAATATAGCTCGAGTAGCTCAAAGCAGTGTAACTTCTTTCTAGATGCATCTGACTCCAATAGTGGTATTATTTCTACTATTATTAGTAGAGTGGAGAAGTTGAAAATCAAGTCAAAGCTTAAATTCACTTCAAAAAGTATCCTTTTTGTTGTTGCAAGAACTTACTCTTCTCAAGCTGGGCGGCTCTGTTGTCACCTTTAAGGAAAGGCCGCTTGCAGCTAATATCGATGCAATAGATGGCATTTCACGTGCTCTGACACAGTTAAGTGTTCCTGTCATAATTGTGCACGGCGGCGGCTCATTTGGTCACTACTGGTCGGTAAAATACGACATGCATACCAAGTCCGCCAACTACGACGTCCACGGAGTTTCTGTAGTGCATGAGTCAATGATCGCACTCAACCAGATAATCATCAATTCGATGATAAAGATGGGGCTTAACCCATACGGCATGCTACCGTCCGCTCTTACGACAGGCCATAAGCCAATTGTAGCAAAAATAAAGCACATCTATGCGATGGCCCAGTCAAAGGTAATACCGGTAACGTTTGGCGATGTAGTGCATGTTGAACGTACCAAATATTCCATCCTATCCGGCGACGCACTCATGACGATTATGGCAAGAGTATTGCGACCCCTAAGGATCATTTTTGCAACCAATGTCGACGGAATATATGAAGACAGCGTCAGCAGAGAACTTGTAAGCGAGATACCTATTACAGGCAAGAGAAAACCGATTGAGTTCTTCAAGGCGTCAGGCAGCGATGCAACGGGTGGAATGAAAAGAAAGGTTACAGAAGCATTTAAGATTGCATCACATGGAATGGATGTAGTGATGATTAACGGACTTATGCCCGAACGCATTATAGAGGCAGCAGAAGGTACGCTAAAGGTCGGCACAGTGGTAAAGGGGAGAGAGGTGTAGTTGCCAGACACTTTTGACGTACCCTCTGAAGTTGAGGTGATCAAGAAGCGCAAAAAGGAAGGGATAGATATTCCGCTTCAACAGAACGTACAAGCTAAAACTACTTCGACCTACTTGGAATACGTCAGGCTAGTGCATGACGCGCTGCCTGAGATGGACTATGATGATATTGACACTTCGATGACTTTTCTTAGGAAAAGGTTCTCGGCACCGATTATAATTGATTCTATGACTGGCGGTACCGACGAGGCAACTGTCATCAACGGTAGGCTGGGTGAGCTCGCAGAAAAGTATGGCTTTGGGATGGGGCTTGGAAGCCAGAGGGCCGGCCTCAAAAGTGAAGAGCTAGCTGCCACTTATTCGATAGCAAGAAAGAATGCACCAAATGCATTCTTAATAGCAAACATCGGTGGGGCACAACTTTCCAAGGGGTTCACGGTAGATGAAGCTAAAAAAATAGTGAAAATGATTGGGGCAAATGCACTAGTGGTGCACCTGAACCCGCTACAGGAGCTTGTACAGCCAGAAGGTGAGCCGCGCTATAAGGGAGTTCTTGCCCAGATTACAGAGCTTGCCAAGACCATAGATGTACCACTGATAGTCAAGGAGGTGGGTGCCGGGATTTCAAAGGAGGTTGCGATAAAACTGGAGATGGCCAACGTTTCGGCGATCAATATCGCTGGCGCTGGCGGCACTAGTTGGGCTGGTGTTGAAAAGTTGCGGGCAGAGTCACTCAAAGATGACCTCAAGAAGCACCTTGGTGAGATGTTTTGGGACTGGGGTATTCCGACAGCGTCCAGCCTCCTAGAAGTTAGACACGCGGTGAAATTGCCGCTCATCGCATCCGGTGGGCTGCGCAATGGGCTCGAAATTGCAAAGTGTGTAGCACTTGGTGCCAGCATGGCCGCAATGGCATATCCATTCCTTCAAGCAGCTGCGCAGTCACGCGAAAGCCTGTTTGCATTTGCCGATACAATTCTTGCAGAGCTTAAAAGCACTATGTTCCTTGTTGGAGCCAAAAACATCGCCGGACTTGCTAGCTCAAGATATATATTGACAGGAATGCTAGCACATGAGGTTAGTAGCCGTACATGAAGGCAGACAGCATCAAAAGCGAGCTGGAATCTTATGCTTCTACCGTGAACAACTTTATACTTGCATTCATTGAGGGCAAACCAAAAGAGCTTTACCAGGCTTCATCCCATTATATCCGCACGGGAGGCAAGCGCTTGCGGCCATTTATGGTACTTAAGGGCTGCGAAATGCTAGGGGGAAGCGCTGAGAGAGCCCTGCCAGCAGCAGCTGCAGTCGAGCTTGTTCATAACTTTACCCTCGTACATGATGATATCATGGACAATGATGAAATGCGGCACGGCACTGCGACTGTGCACAGATACTATGGCATGCCGCTTGCAATTCTATCAGGCGACATTCTATTCTCAAAAGCGTTTGAACTGCTGACGTTTAACTGCAGAAAGGCGGGGATTTCAGACAAGTCGATAATTGACATGGTAGAACATCTTTCATTTGCATGCACTGAAATATGCGAGGGGCAGGCAATAGACGTAGAAGTGGCTTCAAGTTCAAAATTTCCAACTGTGCAGCAGTACGTTGACATGATTGGCAAAAAGACTGCTACGCTCTTTGAAGTATCATGCGCCCTTGGCGCGCTTTCATCTCAAAATCACACCACAGGCGATATCAGAAACCTCTCTTCTTTTGGCCGCAACATCGGTATTGCTTTTCAGTTGGTAGATGATCTAATAGGTGTGATAGGCGACCCTAAACTGACAGGCAAGGCCGCAGGCAATGACATTCGAGAAGGTAAAAAGACATATCCAATATTGCTTGCTCTGAAAAACGCCAACAAAGAAGATTCTGAAAAGATCAAGAGGGTATTTGGTACAAGGGGGAAAGCCTTGAGCCACGACATCCAGGAGGCTGTCCGGGTCATCTCTCATATTGGCATAGAGCATGACGTGAGGAACGAGGCAAGAAGATACTTACGTGAAGCAGTCAAGTCAATTGAAGGTTATAGTGACTCCGATGCCAGAAGATCTCTTCAATTCTCAGCAGATTTTGTAGTGGGCAGGAGTCTGTAGTAATACGTGTCAATCGATCCGGATACTGAGAAACTCCTCAAAATCATTGCACTGAAAAATTCAATTGAGCATTACGGCAAGGCACAATCTGACGCGGTGATCTCCAAGTTTGTAGGCTTGAAGCCAGAACTGCGTAGCCAGATAAAGTCGCTTATCTCCGAAATCAAGGCAACTGTGCAGCAAATAAATGCACTTTCGCTTGCAGATCAAGAATCGCTTCTTGAAGATCTTGCACCGAGGAACTTAGATGCAAGAAAGCAGGCAGTAGAGCAACAACAACAACAACAACAACTGCCTCCGCTTGAAGGAGCCTTATACGGGAAGGTGGTTACTCGATTTCCGCCAGAGCCAAACGGCTACCCGCATATTGGACATGCAAAGGCAGCTATAATTGACGAAGAGTATGCCCGAATGTATGGCGGCAAGCTGATTCTCCGATTTGATGATACAAACCCACTCAACGAAAAGGTGGAATATTACGTCGCCATAGCTGAGGGGCTGAAATGGCTTGGAGTCAAGCCTGATATTGTCAAGAATACTTCAGACGATATTGAGTTTTTGCATAGTTATGGAAGAAAGCTGATCGAGCTGGGCGGCGCTTACGTATGCACCTGTAGTCAAGAGGTAATACATGACCTCCGTGCAAGGGGCGTGCCCTGCGAGTGTAGGCGGGATCCTGCAACTGCACTTGATAGAATTGTAAAATTGTTCGATGGCTCATATGAGCAGAATGCAGCCATTGTGCGGTTCAAGGGCGAGATGGACGACCAGAATACTGCTATGCGTGACCCTGTGCTTTTCAGGATAATAGAGTGTGATCACCCTAAGCTGGGCAACAGAGTGCGGGTCTGGCCGACCTATGACTTTGCGGCGCCAATCGAAGACAGCATCGATGGCGTAACGCATGCTTTGAGGACCAAAGAATATGAGCTTCGCAACGCGCTCTATTTTGCAATTCTTGACAGGCTCGGTTTGAGAAAGCCATACCTTATTGAATTTTCAAGGTTAGAGTTCGAAGGAATTCCAGTTTCAAAGCGAAAGATAAAGCCGCTTATAGAAAATGGCACAATTAGAAGCTGGGATGACCCGCGGCTCCCAACACTTGCTGCGCTTCGGAGGAGGGGCTTTATGCCCGAGGCGATACGCAAATTTGTGCTATCGCTTGGACTTACGCTCGCAGAAACCAAGCCTCCATTTGAAAGCCTAGAAGCTTTCAACAGGAAGATAATAGATCCAATATCCCTGCGGCTGTTCTTTGTGAAAAACCCTATCGAAATGCATGTCAGGGGGGCCCCGGAAAGGGAGGTCATACTCAAGAACCATCCTACTGATACCATCCTTGGAACTAGGACAGTGAAGGTCGGTGACCGTTTCTATATCGCTGAAGATGACGCAGCGGGACTAAAGGTCGGCGACGAAATGCGACTCATTGAATTGTATAACGTCAAGGTAGCGAGTATAGATTCGAAGAATGGTGCCCGCTTGAGAATAACCGCTGAGGTCTATGGCGACGAGATCCGGCGATCCGTGCCGAAAATACAGTGGATTGCAAAGAATGATATAATTGACTACAAGGTCATGATTCCCAAGGAACTCTACATGAGCGAGGAGGAGTACAATACTAACAGCCTTGAAATTTCGCAAGGTTTTGCAGAATCTTTTACATCACGCCTTGAGCCTGACGCACGGATCCAGTTCATGAGATTTGGGTTTTGCAGAGTCGACGGTAATCAAATCGCAATAATGACGCATAGGTAAATGGATAATGAAGGTAGCAAGAATTCGAGATAGCAAGATAAAGGAAACATACAGTATCATATCCGACGATGGAAAAAGCCTTGTCACAAGGTCGGAAATACAGCAACAGACAGGCATACCTGTCCCTCCAAACATTAAGGACTTTGTGTTCAGGGGATGGCTTGACGAGGTCAAATACCACAAGGCGAAGCTCAAATTTAATCAAAAAGTGGGCGATGTCGAGCTTTTGGTGCCGATACCAAACCCTCCAAAGATAGTCTGCCTTGCATTTAACTACTACGATCATGCACGTGACGCAGGACTCACGCCTTCGGACGAGCCTGTGATATTCCTGAAGCCAAGAACCGCTCTTAACGAGCCGTTCAAAGACATCATTTGCCCATCATTCGTAACTCGCCTTGACTATGAAGCCGAGATTGCAGTTATCATTGGCAAAGAGACAAAGAAGGTGCCAGAAGATAAGGCACTTGACTCTGTCTTTGGATATATGATACTGCATGACGTTTCAGCAAGGGATATTCAGTTCAAGGACAAGCAGTTTACTCGAGGCAAGGGAATCGATACCTTCGCTCCATGTGGACCGTGGATAACGACCAAGGACGAGATCTCAGATCCTCAGAACCTCCACATAACAACCAAGGTTAATGGCGAAACACGGCAAAACTCATCAAGTTCAAACATGGTTATTCCAATTAGGCGGATAATTTCCTCACTTAGCGTGACCATGACGCTTGAGCCTGGGGACATCATTTCGACAGGAACACCAGCTGGAGTAGCAATGTCAATGAAAGAGCCAAAATATCTTAAGGACGGAGATGTGGTAGAAATAACGATAGAAAGACTGGGCACTATAAGGAACCGCATAGTATACCACTCACTTTGAAGCGAGAGCTTTGCTGCCAAGAACGACTTGATTCATTGATGGTCGTCGTGCAGGAGAAAAAAGATTCTTTGTTGACATCAACTTGGCTGAATGAGAGAGAAA
>DATDKS010000079.1:0-20533 GCA_036519825.1 Nitrososphaera sp.
AAATGCAGAAGAAAAAGAGGAGGTATGATCCTTTATGAAATTGTGGGTTAATATGTGCATCTATCTTTTTCAGTTGGTTGCCATACCCAATAAAGCGACTTAAAGTGGTGCTGTCGATGAATGGAATGGTCTAACAACAACCTCTAGGTTCATGTACAATATTATCATGACACCCAAATAGCAGGTTCATATTTTCTACTCTTGCAATTAGCGCTTACCTGCATCCTCTGTTATCTTCAAAAGACATGATGTGTGGCATATGCATGCGCATTATATTTCAGCTTGATCTTACCGAGGAGTCTGCGTGAATGAACGTGGATTGAAATTACGGCTGAAACATATAATAACGATATCTTCGAACCGCTAACCAAACTCGCCAGCTGACCTCAAAGAGACCAGCTGGCAAGGATGCGATCAAACGTGAGTCTCGAACTTAGGCTCACGTATCCTTTCAAGGAAACATTCCCTTATCTTAAGCCTTTAGTGTGATTTTTCCGTCTCTTCGCTATAGAGACATATTCCTTGTGTCATGAATAACACTATCGGTTTATGTGTTTTAGCTGCCATCGTTCCTGGCATGTCTAGACGAGAGGAACACGACCGGACAGAATTTTCACAAAGGCAACAGCAGGATGCGATCAACAGGTCAATTGATGAAACAAAAGACAACATTCGCAAGGCAATAGAGGAGGTAAGGAAAGAGACTCCAAGGTATTCTCAGACCGTTGCAGATTTCCAGAATGAAACAGCCGACGCAGCACGCGAGATTGCAGATAACTTTTTGGAGTCGCAGAAAGAGGTAATAAGTTCGATGCAGTCGGCATGGACTCCATTTGCAGAGAGGACTGGCGGCAGCAACAATAACAACTGGATGGTGGGCATGATGCAGCCTTGGTGGTGGATGGAAATGTCGCCTAGGGACCTGGCAGACATCTATGTAAGAAGCATAAGTGCAATGACTGACTCAGTAGCAGCAGGCACACGCATGGCAACTAACATGATGTTTGCAGGAATTGAAGCGAGCAGAGCAACTACAAACTATGCAAGGCACAATTCTAGGGAAGTCTTAAGGATAACCTCAAATACTGCAAGGATCTTTGGGCAGAACACAAGGGAGACGGTTGGCAGGATGCAAGAGGGCAGCTATGGCGGTACAACAACAGGAACATCAACAACGACTACAGGCAGAACTACCGGCGCTACTGAAGAGAGCGGAACAGGTACAGCAAGGAGAAAATAGGTAGCAGAGGAAAAAGGCATTAGCTTCGCTAATGCCTTATTTTATAGCCATACAATTGCGTATGCAAATTAAATAAAAGGAAAATAGTTCGTTAGCTTTGAATATTTTAAAAATTGCTTTTTCTTTACTTATTGAATCGGCGGCTAAGCGACCCTAGACATCTTGCCAAAGATATCTCCAAGCCCACAAAAAGGCATCATGAGCCTTGCAAGCGACTCTGACAGACGCGACCCTTCACTGCCTCTTGTATCGACAGTTTACCAGCCAAATGATCCAGAATGCCTGTCACAGTCTTTTGGATTGTTCATCGTTTCCGCAGATAAACATGGCCGGCGGGCCGACGGGAAAATATAACCGGAACATGTGGTGGTTACTAACTATGTCAGAGGCCTTGACTGTCATGGTTCGCGTAACATACGCTGCATAGTTAGCCGCTGGAATTTGTATGAGCGATAGCAAGCGTTGACGGCATGCCCTTTGAAAAGTCCGGTGGGGTTTGTGACATCAGAAGCGACCTTTCAAACAAAATTCTTTTGCCATGCCATCATGATTGCACCAGGCGTTCCCTCATTGGCGGTTCAATTACGATAATTTCTTCAAAGGCAGCTGCGTCTGCAAAATTCTTGCAGTATCTTTCTCGCCATGCTTTGCAGTTATGACAACTTTTCCTGGCTTGTAGAGCCTATCTTGACAATGTTGCGTCAGTTGCAATAAATAAAGCTGTCAACATTCCGTCGTACAATGTCTCGAGATCCTATAATGTCTATCTTCGTAGCACTGTATGATCCTGTGTTCTACTAAAGTTGAGGACTTTCACCAGTATTTTGCCTTTATCTTTTCAATGGCGTGCTCATGCTCTGAGCCCTTTTTCCTTGCGAATCTCTCCATCGCAGAGAGCGGTACACCTCCCAGAGTTGAGGCCAACTGCGTGAAGAACCAGTTCTTTACCATGTTGTTGCGCCCTACCTTGCCCATGAACTTTTGGATGCCATACTTGAAGTTATGCTGCCAAGTCTTGTACATGACGCCCAGCTTCCCCGGGTCCATTGTATTGCCAATGTCAAAAAATTCCGATTTCTCAAGAAGACCGATAGGTACAAAGGTGAGCGGCGTCGTGGTGAACATGCTGTCTGGCTGCTCAGTCTCGAGCTCGTGTAAGAGACTGATCGTCTCCCAGCTGTCCTCCTGCGTCTCGTCGTTGTCAAGACCCATGATTAGCGTAAACGCAGGAACCCAATAGTTCTCATTGAGCGTCTTAATAGCCGTCTTGACTACCCAGTGCCACTCTTCCGGCTTGTATGGGGCGAGTTTGCGATCTGCATACTTGCCGATGAGCCTTATGCTGCCCGTCTCAAAGCCACATTGGACGCCAATGTGGTTGTTGGGGCCAGCTCTAATTATCTCAGATATATTCGGGATGAGTCTCTCATCTGCGATTGCACCTGCAAGTGTCCCATGGGTTGGGTTTGTGTGCTCGACGCCTGTTGCCATAATACCCTTGAACAGCTCTTCCAAGGCTTCCCTATTTGGCTGCATGTTCTTTGTTGTCCTTGGGTTGAGGCCATAGACGAAAATGTCGTCGCTTTGGATCCAAGCAGTCTTTAAACCGCCATACTTCATGTTCACTTCTATTTCCTTTTGTACTTTTTCAACCGGGTAATACCTGAGTGGTCTTAGTGTTACATCACAGAACTTGCAGCCGCGCCCACAGCCACGCATAACCTCAACCATGCCATGCATGCTGGGGTTGACAATATTTGGAATCTCATTGACCGATGGCTCATCCCAGTAGTGAATGAACCTGCCATGGTATGTTCTATCGTTTCTGACAAACTCCTTAATCTCAACTTTGAACGGGCTCTTCTTGAAAGGGTTAGCAGTGTCACATTCACCTGCAATGAGGGCATCAAAGAACCTGCCTCCCGCTCCGTCAATTTCGGGGCCGATACCTCCCAGATCGCCTTCTACAATGCCATAGAGACCATACTCTTCTATCTTGGCTGGGTCGTAGTTATACTGCCAAGTGCCAGAAGCACCAGCAATCACCTTGGCCTTGCTCCCTGTCTTTGCCTTGGCGGCGTTGATCCGCATGTGAAGCTCGCGGTTGTAAAATTCATCATAGGACATCTGTTTGCGGCCGTAGGTGAATGTCATGGTGACTGGACCCATACCAAGCGGATCCATTTCATAGGTCCCAACCACTTCTGTTTCAGGTCCAATGAATTTCTCGATGTGATCTGGGTGTGAAACCACGACGTCCTCAGGCTTGTAGCCGTCCCTCAGGAGTGCAGCTTCCACCTTTCTTAGGCCATAAGGAGCGTAATTGGCGACGCCATTTGTGTGGTCACTAGGATTGCAGATAAAATCAAAAAGAACTCTTGGCGTGACCTGATTGCGCATGACATAGTACAAAAAAGAATTGTGATCCCTGTTAAAGTCCAGTGCCGGGGCACACCCAAAGAATGACCCAAGTGAGATTCCTCTATAAGGAGACATCAGAGTGCGGTCTGCAGCAAGAACTACTTTAGGATATCTTCCCAACGCTCCAAATCCCTATTCCTTTCAGGGGAAAGTGATTACAGGTGCATTAAAAGGTTTCCAATACTTTGCAATGGTTTGTGTTAGTATTTACCGCATATGCCTGTCTCGCTTTTCTATGAAATTCTGCAGGGTTTCGCTGCCAAGCTTTCTTTTCAGAGCTTCGTGTATGTCCCTTACAACACCAAAGCCCTGGAAGGTAAGAGCAGTATAGATCGAGAGTAGAGTCGCACCCTTTTCGTATGCTTTCCAAGCGTCTTCCCCTGAAAAAATGCCGCCGCATGCAATTATCGTCATATCTGGAAATGCTTTATGCACATCCTCTACCATCTTCAGCATGTATGGAAAAAGCGGCTTGCCACTTTCACCGGCAACTCCTCTTGAAAACCTTCGACCAAGCCTAGTAGACTTGGGGTCCACGGACCTCGTGTTGCCTAGCGTGACCATCTGCCCGCCATTTTCATAAAAAACCTTGATCAATTTGAGCTTGGATTTCATTTCTTCATCTGATGGTGGCAGCTTACTGTATGGCGATATCTTGGACGCCTTGACCTTGCCTGGCACATGTGTATTCATAAGGTCGATTATTTTTTTTGTAAATTCAGGTGTCTGCAGTACTTTATTGAAATCAGTGTTTGGCGAAGTCCTATTTTCTTCAAACCCAAGGTCGACATAGGGTGCAGATCTAACTAGAATTTCTTTGCATGAATCAAGCACCGCGTCTTCAGTATGGATGTCCGTAATGCCTGAAAAGTTGAGCAGGATCTTGGCATTGCCTCTTGAACCTTCAATGAATTTTCTTAAATTCGCAATTGTATACTCAAGCCCTTTGTGGGGGTACCCTTGTGCATTGATTATTGCCTTCCTTTCGTCGTCAACTACGATCCTGACAATGCCCTCGCTCTTCGGTCGCTGGGGGTTTCCCGTATTAGGGTTTTTCAGCACGCTGCCGGGGTTCAGAAAGCCAAAGATGTACGATGTTGGCCTAAGCACGTCACAGTTCTTATCAAAACCTGCTGCAATCCCAACTGGGCTTTTCAATCCGTGATTTTCGATTTCAACTGCCAGCTGTTCACCTGGATCAAAATATGTCATGTTTTGCCTAAATTTGCCTGTCATCTTAAGCAGACGTTCTTTTGCCTTCTCATGTACTACTTCTGCCTGTGCAAGCTCGTCGGTTGCTTTGTATCTTGAATACAAGTATCTGCGGTAAAGCCTAAAGAGATGTGGATCTAGGCTCGCCTTGAAAGTGTCTACAAGCCGCATTTACGGCTTGCCTGCCCGCCCTTGCAACTTCAAACCTTCCTATTCGTGGTCAGTGTTAGCTTTTGGTGGCTAACTTCCAAAGGTCTTCTCGCCGATTATTAAAGTAGTAGTAGTAGTAGCATCAATGATTTTCGTATCTCCTCGAGCTGCAGTAGTCTTTTTCGATCTCGAGCATATGCACACTGTATTTAGAGTTATCATCATGCTCTTTTTCGCTAAAAGTATACGTATAGCCTTCACTCTCATTAGCTCCATATTTTGAACTCTACTGTGGATGAAGGTTATGTCAATATTTAGATGCATATCATCTAAGCAGCTGCTACTTTGGTCTTTGGCATGGTGGTCCTCTGGTAGTCATCCTCTAACCTGACGATATCGTTTTCATCAAACCTGCCGTATGCAATCTCAAGTATTATGCACTCGCTCTCAAGCGCCATTACTCTATGTTTTGCTTGCCTTGGGATCGTGATCGTCTCACCCTCCCCGAGGATAACTGTTTTTCCATCAATCTCGACCCTGGCATTGCCCTTGATCACCCTCCAGAATTCAGACCGCTTCTTGTGGTACTGCAGACTGAGTCGAGAATTTGCATTGACATAAATCAATTTGACGGTGCAGGACCTGTTTTGGTGAAACTTCTCAAATCTGCCCCACGGCCTGCTCTCCGAATAAATCTTCATGCAAGAAAAGGGAAGAAAATTGATTTAACTATTTCCATTTATTATAAATACGTATACGAAGGAAAATATATGTGGTCAAGTCGGACGACTGCATCAAAAACGATCATGGATTGTGCAAGGGAATCATTAATGAGATAATCAACTCATTCTCTATAACCAAGATGTGTGCATGTCCATGTCACGACAGTATGTACCATCTCATCAGAAACACCCTAGCAGTCGTGAACCAGAACCAGAGGAATAATCCCTACCAGTTCACTCATGACAACGACAACACTTAGGCTACGTGCCTAGCTTTTTTCTAAAGTTCAGGTAGAATAGTTTGACGTTAAATATGGCCTTAGATCAAATATCAAAAAAGAAAGAATAATTCCAAAGTGGAACCAATCAACTAGATTAACCTTTACTATCTATTGACTCAACAAATTTTTGATAAAAAGTTAAATTGAGTTAGCGAACAGTCTGACTGTCTTTGAACCCAAAGGCTACTGTAGAGGTTGCTGCTACACAGTCAAAGCCGGCAGTCTCGAAAGGAAAGGTGAGGTACGATAAAAAAGCCGAATCGGAGTTCTTTGTCGACAATTCGGCTTTGGCAGGCTTTACCACGGAGCGTATTCTATACATGGCTGTAAGGGAACTTATCGAAAACTCACTCGACTCTTGCGAGACAGGTCATATTCTGCCCAAGATATCGCTATCGCTCAAGCTGGTTGACGTGTCAAATGACTTATGGATGATTACATGCCAAGACAATGGTATCGGGATACCGTCGGACAAGGTGCCCATTGCAGTATGCTCATTCCTGACATCGGGCAAGTACGTTGAAAAACAACAGCGAGGCCTGTTTGGTGTGGGCCTCAAAATGATAGCCGCGTTTTCCACTAAAGATACTATCCATCCACTCAAGGTCTGGTCAAAATCGATTGAAGAGGGTTTGGAATATCATTTCGCGCTTAGGACAGATATCAGCACAAATAAGCCAATAATCCTTGCAAAAAAACTAATCAAGCGCGAAGAGAGCGAAATAGAGGCAGACTCGGGCTTTAAAGTCGAGACTGTGCTCCATGCAAAACTTTCTCCAATTACAAGGAATAATATAAAGAACAAGATTAACGAATACGTCAGCCAGACAAGCATTGTCAACCCTTATGCTATTATTGAATATGAAACCGATGAGGGTAAGGTCAGGTTTGAAAGAAGGACAGAAGTCATGCCGCAGCCCGCAACAGAAGTCTTGCCCCACCCCGCAGACATGGATCTCCAGACGCTCAAGAAGGCGATAATGAATTTTATGAATCAAAAGACCACACTTCAGGGAATCTTGTCGACTTCATTTCAAAAGATGTCCAGCGAAAAGGCAAAAGAGATTATTGCTAAAGCAGGGGTGGAGAATAAACCTGCTGACAAGTACAATGAAAACGAGCTCATCGAAATTGTCAAGGTGTGTAAATACATCAATTTCCAGCAGGCAAACACGGATCACCTGAGCCCTATTGGTGAACAGATCTTGACAACTGGAATGACCTCTGAATATACAATTATCACCACCAAAGATACCGTCCCCAAAGAAGCATCTACCACAGAAATCCCCCGGCCTCAGATCACAGCCAAGATATTGAAGCCCACACTCGTTGCCTATGCATCCCGCACTTGTGTCATCAACAACAGGCCCACCATTGTCGAGTGCGGAATAGCCTATGGAGGCGATATACCCTCATTCAAGCTCTATAGATTTGCAAACAAGATTCCTCTTCTGTATGATGAAGGATCAGACGTGGCAAGGGAAGTAGTCTCTGAAGTTGAGATAAATAAAATGGGAATCACCAAGAAAGAGGCAAAGGCGCAATTTGCAAATGGCGAGATAAGATCGGACAGAGCCGTAGAATTTTTGCCAATGCACACCTTTTTCCATATTTGCTCTACTAAGATCCCATACAAGACTGCTGGCAAGGAAAGCATAGCCTCAGAAGGTGAGCTGAAAAAACACATGAAGTATTGCCTGTCTGAGCTCTATCGCAAGGTGAGCGCGCAGATAAGAAAGGAGCTACGCATGAAGGAGGCCCAAGGCAGGCTTAACCTCTACAAATATTACATTCCTTTGGTTGTAAGCGCGATTTCTGAGTCGATCACACTTGATGCTGCCAAGCTCGAGCATGCGTTCAGCGAGCTTGCAGAAAAGCACGTCAAGGGTGAAATCACTGGTGGACGGGTGGAGGAAAAAGAGGACAGGATAACTGGTGAGCGCCTTGAAGAAGAGGCAGAAGTAGCATTAGAGGTCAACGGCGAAGTAGGTAAGCCCGACAAGGAGCAGCAGCAGGTCGCAATCACTGCTGCAAGGAGAAAGGGCAAGCTGACAAAGGCTAGGACCAAGGAGGAAAAGATACCTGAAACTCTGCGGAAAGATAAGAAGAAGCATGACGAAGCGCAGACGACACTTGACAAGGTAGCTGCTGAGTATGCTAAGCCAAAGGGGAGGAAGAGCAAGTAAATGCCAGTCGACAAGCGTCACCTGGAAGTCATCAAAAAGATTAAGCTGATAATGAAGGATGTCAGCACTGACCTTATGGTGCAAAAGACCATGCCTGTGCTTAATGTCCCCAAGGTAGGCTATGACAACACAATCTGGTCTGGCGAAGAAAGGATGTTAACGATTGGTAACAAGACGGTCAGCATAAGCCCAGACAGCACTAAGAAAATACCTACATTTGCCCAATATCTAGTGATGGCTAATGCCGTCCGCAAGCTGATCAATGAGGAAATGGAGAGTACGATACGGGGGATGTACTACGCCACACTGAGCACAGTGGGCGACGAGAAGAACAAGCAAAAGTTCTGGAACAGCCAAGACGACTCGGATGATGCAATCAAGGCGATCGAGCTCTTGACAGGTGTTCCAAGAGAAGAGTTCTCTGTAACCTCGAAACCAAAGGGCATGATCTCGGGTCCGATCACGCTCAGAGTTGGAGGCGATATCATTAACTGCAATCTTGGCAGCAGAGCTACATCGCAGCTGATACCTACCAACATACGGGATGTTGAAATAGTAGACGTTAAGGCCGACTTTGTAATGGTAGTAGAAAAAGATACTGTGCTAAACAATATCCGCAAGTCCGGCTTTATACAGAAGCACAATGCAATCTTGATGACAGGTTCAGGCGAGCCAGATAGGGCAACCAGAATGATGGTAAAGGCACTTAATGAAGAGTGGAAAAAGCCAGTGGTGGTTTTTGCAGATGCCGACCCGTGGGGCGTTGGCATCGCGCTTCGATACAAGATCGGCAGCGAATCACTAAGCTACGACAGTCACAGGCTCGTCACGCCCGACGCCAAGATACTTGGCATGCTGTTCTCTGACATTTACGAGTATAACATACCCGAGGTTGCAAGGCTTGCCGCATCAGAAGAAGATCTCAACAGGGCAAACGATATGAAGAAAAAACCTTGGTTCCAAGACAAAAAGTGGCAGAAGGAGCTTGACATATTCCTGAAGAACAAGGAAAAGTGTGAGTTGGATGCATTCTTCAAACACGGCTTCAAGTACCTCTCTGAGACCTATCTGCCACAAAAGCTTCGTGCAGCAGGTGTAATTTAGTATTATAAAGTATCATGATGTTTTTTGTTATACTATCACACATAGTAAATCTAAAAATTTATGAAATGCTTGCTGAAGCCTTCTTTCTTTATGCCTCTTACTACTGGTACAGCGAAGATGTATATGCAGTGCTGTCGCCTAGCGAGGTAAATGTTATGCTACCTCTCCATCGAAATTGATAAAATTTGCTATTTGCTTTTAGATCCACAAAATGAGGGAAGCGGTTGATTGTTAAACTGTACAACAAAGGTGCCAGAGGGGGTTGTTCCTAGCAACGAATTAACATCCTCATTCATAGGTGTTCTATATTCATATATTCTCTATTTAGGTCAAGTGTAGGTTAGCCTGCAGGCAACTTTTATACGTTTATTCTATATCTGTGCAGCATTTGTAGAAAGACTGCAAGACAGGTATCTCTTTTCTTACATAAAATTCATTAACAACTGTCAAAGTTAAATTTGTGGATTGTCTATGTCACTTGTTTTTACTGACGACTCAACCATTAGAATTGATATCTGGCCAAATAAGAGGACAAAGAGGTTGCGGCTCGTATCTGGCATCCATGGCGTGCGGGCAGTGGTGCCGCTGAACTATAGAGCTGAAGAGCTTGAGAACTTTGTTGCTTCAAAACGTGACTGGATACTCAAGACCTCTCAATACTATGGCAAATTAAGGGAGCGCTGTGGAGGATTCGAGCCACACACCATATATTTTCTCGGCAGCAAGTATCGAATCCATGTAGTAAAGGACAGGCAGCCGTCAACTGTGATCAGTGACACCATTAAACTGATAACCTTCCATGTTACTGATATGCGCAGACACAAGCAGCATATGCACGAATGGTACAAGCAGCAGACTGCTAGAATAATTGCAGACCGTCTTCCTGTGCTTGCCCGTAGATTTGACGTCGAGTACAACAAAGTATCGATAAAGAGTCAAAAGTCGAGGTGGGCCAGCTGCTCAAAAAAGGGGAACCTGCATTTCAACCTTCTGCTAGCAGCAGCCCCACCAGATGTCATTGACTACATTATAATCCACGAGCTTATACACCTGATAGAGTTTGACCACTCCCGCCAATTCTGGCAGCTAGTAAAGGAAGCTGATCCTGATTACAAGAAGCACAGAGAGTGGCTTGGCAATTACGCGTCAGTAATAAAAGTAGCATAAAGGTAGAGCACGTCATGTACGCTCTATCTTTTTTCCGTACTGTCCTGCTCTAGGTCTATCTCAGTTTCTACTGTGATTGTATCGGATTCTTCTTTGGGCTGCGTCTGCGGCTCGCCCCTTTTATAACGAGGGGCTTCTATTGCCATGGCCCGAAGCTCCTCAACTGGAGGCTCGGTCTCCCTCTCAAACTTGGATCTGACAAGGCCGCTGGGCGCATCTATCCATAGCTGGCTTCCGTCGTAATCGCGGATATATGTCTTGGGAATATAATATATATGGACGTTTGATACGCCCTCTCTTACCACAATGAATTCATTGCCAATCCTTTCAACGTATCCTATCTCTACGCTATCAGTCGTCCTAGCATGCTTGTGGATCAGCTGATCCCATGGGATGTTGTAAGTTGTCCCAGAGTAGTCAACTGAAATCTCAGTTGAGGGTTCTTTTGCCATCAAGGGCACACCGTGAACAAATTGCGGATGCGCAGATTCTACTTGGCGTACCCGCTCTTGATATTCTGGAGTTTGTGACTCTGAAGGCGATGGTGGGCTATCGCGTTCAAAGCGATCTTTGATCTCATCCTTTGTGAGCGAGGTGTACAAGGTGTCGCCGTCAAAGCCTTGAATATAGTACTTGGAGATGTAGTAGTGTTTTTTGCTCACCATTCCCTCTTTGACCTCGATATACTCGGTTGCAACGCTTTCTACGTCACCGAGATCTTTCTTATCACTTGATCTCACCTTCTTGCCAATGATCTTATCCCATGACAGCTGAACCATGTCTGAAGAAGGCTTGTATGCTGGGATGTTTGTGGCAAAGTCTGGGTGCTGCTGTGTAATAGTTGACCTGCGCTCTGTATATTCTTGAGTCTCCCATTCTGACGGCTCCGGCGCGTTTTCTCTTTCAAACTTTGCTTTTACTTCATCCTTTGTAAGCGAAACCCATAGATTATCGCCATCGTACCCGCTCAGATGGTATTTTGGGATGAAGTAATAGTTCTTTGATACCATGCCCTCCTTTGTCTGAATGTAATCGAGGGTTATGCTTTCAACCTTACCAAGGTCTTTGTCGTCACTTGATCTAACCTTCTTGCCAATGGCCTTGTCCCATGAAATAATATCGCTCATACACAAAGAATTGGGAATATGCAATTTTTATCCATTTCAGATTAATCTTATATAAGCCGCTGCCTGCCTCTCTGAACCGCAATGGTGACTATAATACCAATAGCAAGTAGTACTATTGCAATTGGAAATTCAGGTACTATTGTAGCAGTAAATGATACCGAGTCTGTCATGTCAGTGGCGTTGCTCGTTTCGTCCGCACCTCCGCCTGGTCTGATATCGCTTATATTTATAGTGACTGGCCCAGTATAGTTACCATCAAGATCGATCCTCTGCGTTGCTCTTCCTCCTTGCCCCGGTTGGTCAAGCTTCTCCCATAATTTTCTGCCATCCGGAGTAAATAATGCCATGTCATAGCTTTCTACCTGCATAGGCTCGCCCCCAAGAATTCCAGGAACAGTTAGACCAGCTTCAGTACCTGACCCCGTTGCATTACCCTCCCTTTGAGGGATTGTAGTATTTGTAGGCATTGGAGCACTGGCATTATTGAATACTATCTCTACCTGCAGGGCATTCTCTGCGTCAGTAATGGTCTGAGGCCATTTTAGTTGCACTCTATAGATACCTTTCTCAGATATTTGCTCCAGCACAGGTACGTCAGTGCTGGTGGTATTCAGCTGTGTAGCGTTGTCTTGCTGAGCAAATAATGGTGGTGGTGGCAGCAAACTAGCAGCTGTAACAAACACAAGTGCTGCTACAACACCAAGCAGGTAATACTGTTTCGTCACATACACTATCAACCAAAATAGAATATAAAGGAGGTTGAGGATTTTTCGGGAGGGCAGGAGCAGTAGGATTACTTTGCTTCTATTAGCCAGACGCTCGTTTTACACAACGCTGGTTGTGGTATTCTATGCACTAGGGGGACAGCAGCTCTAACCTGCCCCTCTTTCTATTGCAGTGATGCCAGTTTGATCCACCTTTGTTTATTTGGACTGGTGAACCTTCTGAGAAATTATGACTAATAGCATCTATGACCAGGTATAAGGTTTATAGAAGTGTGTCCGTCGCATTGCTCTTACAACAATGGATGTCGAAGATCGACTGGCATTCATAATGCGGGAGCCGACAGAGGAGGTCGTCACAGCAGATGAGCTACATGCGCTGATTGAAACAAAGGCTCACCCAAAGCACTACATCGGCTTGGAAATATCGGGCATGCTACACATTGGTAGCCTTGTCATGACTGGATTCAAGATAAACGACTTTATGAAGGCTGGTATCAACACTACCGTCTTCCTAGCTGACTGGCATACATATATCAATGATAAGATGGGTGGTGACTGGGACAGGATAAAGAAAGTCTCGCAATACTACACCGAGGCATTCAAATTCTTCTGCCCTGGAGTCAACATCGTGCTTGGAAGCGACCTCTATAGGAAAACTCAAGATTACTGGGAGAACTTTGTTCGCTTCTCAAAACACATGACACTTGCAAGGACAATGAGAGCTCTTACTATAATGGGTAGAAGCGAGGCTGAAAAGAATCTTGACTTGTCACAACTGCTGTATCCCCCAATGCAGTCAGTCGATATAAAGGCACTTGACCTTGATATTGTGCACGCTGGCATGGACCAGCGAAAGATCCATATGCTCGTTAGGGAGATCTTTCCCAAGCTTGGCTGGAAGGTTCCAGTACTCGTGCATCATCACTTACTACCGGGTCTGTCAGAGCCTTTGCGAATCAGTCTTGATGAAAATACTACTGAAGACACAAGGATAGCGAGTAAAATGAGCAAGAGCAAGCCGGCAAGTGGGCTCCTTATCCACGATGATGAAAAGGTAATCCTCAACAAAATAGGCAAGGCATTTTGCCCTGTAGGAGTTGCAGCAGGTAACCCAATTCTGGAGCTAGTGCACTATGTTGTGTTCCATGAGTTTGACGAGATTGTAATTGAGCGGCCTACTAAATATGGTGGCAGCATTACATATGCAAGTTACAAGGATTTGGAGCATGATTTTGTCACAAAAAAGATCCACCCAATGGATTTGAAGAACTCAACTGCAACTTATATCAATAAGATAATTGAGCCTATCCGGAAGCACTTCGAGGGAAGAGAGCCTCAACTAAGCTAAGTGAAGAAAAAGTAAGGTTACCATATCTCTATGCTTAAGGTGCGGTAAGATGCACGTGTGTGGTTGGTTGGTGCTATGCCTTGAGAGTTATTATTATATTATATCATCCAGTTGCTGGATTGTTAGATGTCAGTTAATTACATGATAAACCTATTGTTCTCTCTGTCTATATTACAAATCCCTGTAGTAGGAATAAAGATATCATATATTTCTGCTATAGCATGCTAGCAGTAAGCAAGGCCGAGACCTTCAAAGTCTTTTGATCAAAATAGCCAGCCTAACACACTGAATTCTAATAGGTGAATAAGTGATCTAAGGCTAATTTTGTTCATTCCTAGAATCATTGGTCAATAATATACGAATATATTTATTGAGCGTACAATTACCTTAATCTCCAATGGCTGGAGAAGTAATTGCAAACTTTGACTCTTACGTCATGGTTGCCGTAGGGCTGTTCATTGCCGGCCTATTCGCAGTGATGGTTTATGAAAGATCAAGCGCAAAAGCAAAACGAGAACAACAACAACAGCAGCGCACCGGAACAGCTGCAGACACTGAAAAGTGAAAACCGCTACCATCATGCAGAACATATTGTTATAGATAAATTCAAAAAAGAGGGATTTTCCTCTCTAACTACAATACAGCGCAAGGTACTGCCCGTCATTTCAAGGAAGATAAACTGCCTGCTGGTCGCTCCTACGGGCTCTGGCAAGACTGAAGCAGCCGTCTTGCCCGTGTTTACTATGCTTGCCAACCAAGAGCATAGCATCGGCACAATAAGGGCAATATACATTACGCCCTTGCGCGCACTCAATAATGATGTCCTTCGGCGTATCATGCGGTATGCGCAGTCAGAAGGGCTAAGGATTGAAATCCGTCACGGCGACACTACCGCTTTGGCAAAGAAGAAGATAGTTGAGAACCCTCCTGATATACTGATAACAACACCCGAGTCTCTTGGAATAGTTCTGACAAGTGAAAAGATGTTGACAGCTCTCAAGGGCCTACAGTGGGCAATCATAGACGAAGTGCACGAGCTGGTGGCTAATGAGCGCGGCGCTCACCTTTCAATAAGTCTTGAGCGACTGCAGGCCATATCATCCCAGTCCCTCACTAGGGTAGGGCTTTCTGCCACCGTAGGAAATCTAAAACAGGCGGCCCAGTTTATTTGCGGCTCTGACAGGCGTGGTGCAGTGCTTGTTGATACAGCAAGTCGCGGCTATGACATTGATGTCAGGTTTGTAAAGGGATCGCTCAACAATGTTGCCCACTTTGTTACGGAATATGTCAAGACCAACAACATCGAGGGCACGATCCTATTTTTTACAAATACAAGGGATGAGGCGGAATACCTCGGCACAATCCTGAAAAACCAGAGCGATATCAAAGTGGATGTCCACCACGGCTCGCTTTCAAAGGAAATGCGCGAAGAGACAGAGCACACACTCAGGTCTGGCATGGCCGGCATTGTTGTATGCACAAGCTCGCTTGAACTGGGTCTTGACATTGGCTCAGTAGATCTTGTTATTCACTATGGATCGCCTCGGCAAGTTTCAAAATTGATGCAAAGGATCGGCAGGAGCAGGCACAACCAAAGAAGCTTTGCAAAGGGCCTGATTGTGACTAACAACCCCGACGATGAGATAGAGTCACTTGCAATAATTCACCGCATGAAAAAAGGCTCAATTGAAGAGCAAAAAGTACATGAAGGAGCGCTTGATGTGATGGCGCACCATCTAGTTGGACTTGCAATGCAGAGTCGCGAACCCGTTAATGTGGACGACGCATACGACATTATAACGAAGGCTTATCCCTTTAGAAACATCCGCCTGTTTGATGTTGAAAGCTGCCTTGACATACTCGCAGGCCATAACGTTATCAAGTACGACCGCGAAACTCGTACCTATACCCGCAAGATAAAGGCGTACAAGTACTACTTCGAGAATGTCTCAATGATACCTTATGTTCTAAAGTTTGAAGTCATTGATTCGATAAGCAAGCGTAGGATAGGCACGCTTGACCAGCAGTTTGTGGGCGATTATGGCGAAAAAGGCAATGTCTTTGTGCTCAAGGGATCGCAGTGGCGCATACTGTCTGTCGATGAATCGCGGCTAGTCGTAAACGTTGAGCCTCTACGGGGGGCTGCGATTAACATTCCATACTGGGTCGGCGAAATGATCCCAGTTGATTTCAAGACTGCAGAAGAGGTGGGAGTGGTACGCAACCAGGCAGCAACTGGTCGGACCAAGTTGTCCACACCCATAATGGACAGCACACTGAAGGTGCTTAAGGTGATACCAGATTCAAAGAACATTGTAGTTGAAAGCTATGCCTCGCACAACATGCTTGTAATGCATTGCGCTTTCGGGTCAAAGGTGAACAATACTCTTGCATCCCTTTTATCTACAATATTGTCATCGCAGATTGGATATATTGTGGAGTCAAGGTCAGATGCCTATAGAATCATGCTGACCTCAAGTGCAAGAATAGCGCAAGGCAGAATTGAATCGGTTTTAAGCGACATCTACGACCTTGAGCCTGTCGTAATTGCCGCGCTGACTGGCACACATAACATCAACTGGAAGGTATGGACGGTCGCAAAAAGGTTTGGCATGATAAGTAAGGAAGCGGTATATGACAAAAAGGTAGCACGCATGATCTATGACAGATATTCAAAGACGCCGGTGAGTGCCGAATCTATACGAGAACTGATACACGATAAATATGATATGCAGCAGACCCAGCAAGTGCTTGACGGCATAAAGCAAGGTAAGATCACGATCCACTGGCTTGAGGTCAATGAATTTTCAGATCTCGCAAAGCCGATAATAGAACATTCAGCAAAGATGGCTGGAGCCATGCCTCTGAGCATTGAGAAGGGAGTTATCGAGCTTGTCAAAGAACGGCTCGAAAAGACAAAGCATCGGCTTGTCTGTATACGCTGTGGTAAGTGGGAGCGCGTAATGGAAACCAAGGATGTGCCTGAAGAAATATCGTGCCCCAAGTGCCGGTCGCGCCTTGTAAGTGCTACGTTCTGGTCAGACGACGAGATGTCAAGGATAATTCAGAATCGCCTTGCTGGTGGTAAGCTGACGCCCGAGCAAAACCACAAATTTGAACGTGCATGGAAAGTAGCGTCACTTGTTAACAACTTTGGTAGGACAGCACTAATAGTACTATCCGGCCACGGGGTTGGTGCAGACACTGCAGCAAGGATCCTGCGCAACTATGTCGACGACGAACACGTATATCGGAGTATATATGAAGCAGAAAAGCAATATGTCATTACGCGGGGCTTTTGGAGCGATTAGTCGCATGAATGCTAGATGATGATGATGATGATGGCATCAACCAATCATTCATCCTCTTGAATATAATCCACTACCACTACCACCACCATCACCACTACTCTACGAGTGACCGCTAGAAAATAGGCTGGTTGTTCTTTGTCCTTTCCCAAATGTCTGCGACTACCTCCGGTAAGGTTTGCTCTATGGAGCCGTTGAATCTAGTCTGCCATAATCTGGCCACGTATTCGCCAGCAGTAGTTTTGTTCTCAAGTCGCTTTTCGAGTATGTTCAAAAAATCCGGTTTAATTCCAAGGTCGGAAATGCCCTTGCGTGCGTATGCAAGCTGGTTCCTGACAGTTTCGATGATGTTAAAATGTGTCTTAGCTTCAAATCCTGATCTTACCACAGCCTGCCGTTCCTCTCTAGTAGCTGGCAAGGGGCGCAGCTCCCGTTCTTCGTGGATAGCTTTATGCAGGTAACCAGTGAAAAACTCTATCATTGCCATCATCGTTTTTGGGGTCGGTTGTACAGACATAACCCTTGTCTCGACTCTGTAAACTCCGGCGTTGATCCGAATGCGGGCGTCATCATGACGTTCTTTTACCAGTTCAAAGTAGTCCTTTGCAACCACCGGCTTTCTTGAGATAATGTAGTCAATGTAATCTTCTACACCGCCGAGGTATCGGGATATACTTGGGAATCCTGAGTTTTGCTGCTCCGACTGATCGTAGAGGTGAATTCTTGGCTCGTGTAGTGAAAACACCCTGCCAGCGAAAAGTCTGCTATTTGCTCCAAGTAATATCACAGACGGGATTAAATTCAGAATGTGGTTAAACATTTGCGCCGTAAAGTTGGGGTTTTTCCCCTGCAAATGGAGATGGAAGCCCTGAATGGCAGCTGCGACATGGACTGCTTTGAACTTTTGCCCATCAATTTCTACGTCAGGGATCCTATTCTGCCACCTTGCAAGCCGTAGATAACGCGGTTTCTTTGTAATAAGACCGCTCTTTAAAATATGAGGCGACGGGTTCGATCCCAAAAATACAGGGAATACATCGTTTTTGTAGACTTTGTTGACGATTAGGTCAAGGTGCTCTACGAATTCTTCAAACTGAAAATTCAGTTGTGCAAGTTGTTCAAAGGAAACCGGCTCTGTCCTGTATTCAAGCTGGCATATGCCATATTCAAAGTCGATATCATGATATTGTCGCAGGAGCTCGATAACGGGTTTTGCGTCAACTGGTGTCCCCTTGCCATCGATAAGACATATCTCGATCTCTACTCCTACCTTGAAGTTCTCGTCAATTCTTGAAGCATGGTTACGAACCCGCGCCTTGAGCCCCTCTGCCTCCTTTATGATGTTGTCGCTGGCTGCATCTGATGTAATAAGCACCATGACAGAAGTTACCTAATTGCTTAATTTGGCTTTCTAGCTCAGCCTTGTGATTGAAGAATAGGGCCGCAGAGTTAGCTCTGCCTTGCCTTCGCGCCCTGCTCCTGCAGTGACACCTACTAGCCTTATCCTGTCGCCTACATTCAGCTTGTTGACGCCAGCGCTCTGGTTACGCCATCCAACTAGCCTGATCTCACCTGTGTCATCGCCAAGCAGGGTAGATGTCATAGATACGGTCTCACCTGACTTGGTGTTCACTTCTGCAGTCTCAGGCGCCTGAAGGACGATTGCTTCAATGATATAAGGATCCTGTGAAATCTGCACCTCCTGTATCTTTCTCTCAAATTTTGACTGTTTTGGAAATGATGTGTCATCGCTTCCATCAGTCATTCTGACATACGAATCGTCCTTTGATAGCGTGATCGAATTGCCAAATATCCGTGAAGGCACACACTCGATCATTATACCTTCATTCAACTGCTTGGAACTGATAAGCGAATTATCCACTGTAAGTATAAGAGGGCTACCCGCCCTGTCGACTGCAAGGCACATGAAGCTACCTCTTCCTGTTTCTTCGCCGATAGAGATGACTCGAAGCGGCATTACCTCCACATCTTCTTGAGAACTTGAGAACTGCAGTATTGTGCCTTCATCGCCATGGATCTCAAAGTCGCCGCTACCATACTGTGGATTACCCTGCTTTACTCGAACACCAATGAGTTTCATTTTAGAACCAGTCTTGAAGACCTTGGGAACTCTTGATTCATCAACATTCCAGATGACTGCTCGAACCGAGCGAGTGCCCGCTTCATTTGAGAGTTGTAGCTGGAGAGACTTACTTACCTCGCCTCTTGGATTAACAAAATCAGTTACCCGCGGGTTAGAATTGACGATACCCGAAATGACGGTATTGTCCTGCAGAGAATTTATAGCATCAACTGTAATAGTCAGCGAATCAATTGTAGGGATAGACGAATCATCAGGCACAGTCTCGATTGTACTATAGTTCCCAAAGTTGATCACAGGCTTGCCATCAAGACCTGCCCTCACGTACCCCTTCACTACCTTAATCAAGTCGCCAGCCTGCAGGCCCATTTCGTCCGGTATTGCCGTATGTTTGTCCCACAGCTTAACCTTGACCTTTGTATCTTTGTCGTATATTACAAGCGTACGGGTAGCAGCCTGCTCGTTGCTATCCCTTTTGGTGAACCTGTGAATAGGGTAAATGTTCATGATCCTGCCTACAACTGTGGCCTCTTTTGCTCCTATGTAAATGTCCTTAAGGCCTGTTTGCATCTTGGAGACGTTATCAAATGATACACCAAGGTCGGCTGCAACAAGAAAGAGCGCACCTTGGTCAGTAAGATAACCTGCGCCCACCTTACGCTTTTTTTCATCAATCAAGTCTCTTACCTGCTCTGGATTCAGTTCAGGACGCTGCCGGAGAATGATCTCTAGCATTCCCTTAAAATCGTGGGACGAGGACGACAAAGCTTGCAATGCACCTCCAGTATGAAAGAACCATTGCTATTCACTTGCCTATATATCTTGAGAGACTAAACTGAGAGAGAATCAGTTCATTCAGAAAATATTGTTTCCCATGCCGATTTATGCAAGAATTTGATCTTACAGTTATAGCTACGCATTTGGACACAGGCAGCGGCAAAAGCATTACGTACAATGTACACCCATACACTGCCTACTTTCTGAATTGGTTGCTAGGGCTCCCTTTTACATAAAGGCAGAAATTAGACTTTTTGCGCATTTATCTGCGAATGGAACTATGCGTCCACGTTTCCGACCTGCGCAAAAGCTATGGACAGGTGCATGCAGTAGATGGAATATCATTTGATGTAGAATATGGTAAGGTATTTGGCTTTCTTGGCCCAAACGGCGCAGGCAAGACTACTACGATAAGAGTGCTCACTACGCTTGTCAATCCAACTTCGGGGATAGTGAAGATCTTTGGCAAGGACGTTGTAAAGCACTCCCGCGAAATTAGAAAGCGGATGGGAGTAGTACTGCAGGAGCCTAGCTTTGAGGCTAACCTGAAGGTGGACCGTGCACTTGATCTGTATGGCCTTATGTGGGGCATGCCAGGCGAAAAGAGGCGCGACAGGGCAAGGGAGCTCCTGGAAAAATTCGAACTTGTATCATTTAGCAATAT
>DATDKS010000080.1:0-15298 GCA_036519825.1 Nitrososphaera sp.
GCGACATGCTTTCTAGCGCGTACCAGGTGAAGGCAAGGGGTGCCAAGATAATTGGCATTTCAAATGTGCCAAATGAGATTTATGATGCGATGATAGAGATTCCCACGATAGACAACGACTTGCTGTACCCGCTGGTTGAAATCATCCCTCTGCAGCTGTTCTCTTACTATCTTGCGCTGCACAACAACGCGGATCCAGATTTCCCGCGGAACCTTGCAAAATCAGTCACCGTCAGGTAAAAAAGTATAATTAGTTTACTTGCATGAAAACATTTACGAAGAGAAGATGGCAGGCAGTAATATAGAGGAAGTCAATTGCGAGAATTGCGGCAACCCGATTGATGCATGTATGTGCGTCTGCCCTTACTGTGGTCAGAAGGATTCATGCGAATGCTGCCTCTATGATGCCGCGACGGGCGGCTGATAGTTCTAAAGCATTAAAAGAAGGACGTGTGAAGAAATCAAGTTGGAAGAAGCGATTACGAATTCGTTGAGCTGGGTAACAGGAGGAGCCCAAGGAAGCGGAGTCGATTCTGCTGCAAACATCTTTTCCCGCGCCTGCGCCATAGGAGGTCTGCACCTATTTGGCAAGAGGGAGTACTATTCCAACATCAAAGGCGAGCACAGCTACTTTACCGTAAGGGTTGGCGACAAGCCCTTGCATTCTCATGTTGACGAGATCAACATGCTTGTTTCGTTTGATGCTGAAACCATCTTCCGCCACTTTGAAGAGGTAACTGCAAGTGGTGCTATAATCTACGATTCTGGCATCGTCAACACCTTGCTTAATGAGGTGCCGACTGTTGACGACCCAGCCTCAACGCGTATTAAAAAGGTGCTGCAAAAGGCAGGCCTGGGATTTACAGTGCAGGATGCACTCGAACACGCCAAAAGACGTGGCGCGATCTTGTTCCCTATGCCGTTCTTTCAGCTCTTGCAAGAGTTTGCGCAAAAGGCAAACGATCCTGCGCTCAGCAGGCTGACCCGTATGATAAACGTTATGGCGCTTTCGGCTTCGATGGCAATACTGGATTTTGATATCGGAGTGTTAGCAAAGGCTATTCAGTTCATCTTTCGCACAAAAAAGAAAGTAGCTGATCTGAACGTACAGGCTTCTGTTCACACATACAACTATGCCAAGGCAAAATTTGCAGGGAGCAACTTTCGTTATCGTCTAAAGATAAGGCCGGCTCAGCAGGATACGATAATAGTGCAAGGCAACCAGTCGTCTGCTCTAGGCAAGATGGTCGCAGGCTGTCGCTTCCAGACCTACTACCCGATCACTCCCGCGTCTGATGATAGCGAGTTTCTCGAGGCAAATGAGATACTGGATCTCTACGATTCTGGCAAGAAAGGTTCGACTGTTGTCATCCAGACAGAAGATGAAATTGCAGCCATCACGATGGCGATTGGCAGTGCCCTCACCGGTGTCCGTACAGCCACTGCAACATCAGGCCCAGGGTTTTCACTGATGGCTGAAGCGCTGGGTTGGGCCGGTATGAACGAAGTACCGGTGGTGATCTCCCTCTATCAGAGAACAGGTCCTTCTACAGGTCTCCCGACGCGGCACGAGCAGGGAGACTTGAGCTTTGCAATTAATGCAGGCCATGGAGAGTTCCCAAGGATAGTACTTGCATCAGGCGACATTGAGGAGAGCTTTTACGATACTATAAAGGCGTTTAACTTTGCAGACCGCTATCAGATGCCAGTGATACACATGCTGGACAAGGCAATAGCAAACAGCCTCATCACCTGCAGGAACTTTAATGTTAAGAAGGTTGCAATTGATAGGGGCTCTCGGGTAAAGCAGATAACAGAGGAAGACAAAGGAGTAGCCGGCAACTACCTCCGGTTCAAGTTGTCCAACAATCCTATAAGCCCAATGGTAGTGCTTGGCACTAAGGATGCGATTTTCTGGAACAGCGGAGATGAACACACCGAAGAGGGGCACATCACTGAAGATCCGGAGATAAGAGTGCAGATGATGGACAAGAGAATGAGTAAGCTTGTTGTTGCAATAAATGAAATACCAGACGAAGATAAAGCAGTGGTTTATGGCAGCGGCGACGCAGTCATCGTCAGCTGGGGCTCAACCAAGGGTGCAATATTAGACGCGATGGACAAATTGGCAGTCGAAGGAATGAAGGTCAGATATATCCAAGTTCGCCTCATGAACCCATTTCCATCAGAGCTGGTCAAATCAATGCTAAAAGACGCTAAGACCATAATCGACATCGAGATGAATTACACGGGTCAGTTGGGCTCGCTGGTGCGCCAGCACACCGGGCTAGAAGCAAACTATCATATCGTAAAATATAACGGCAGACCAATGTCACTTGACGAGGTTTATAATGGTGTAAAGAGAATAATACATGGAGATGCTCCAAGGAGGCAGGTGTTGAAAAGTGGCGCTTAAATTATCAGATTACAAGACAGATGTTCACAACGATTGGTGCCCCGGCTGTGGCGACTTTGGGATATTGAATGCTATCCAGATGGCGCTAGCAGATCTGCAAGTTCCACCATACAGGACCACGATATTTTCCGGCATTGGATGCTCCGGCAAGACGCCGCACTTTATCAAGACATATGGCATCCATACGCTGCACGGCAGGGTGCTGCCCTTCGCACAAGGAGCCAAACTTGCGAATCCTGAACTTGAGGTTATCGCTGTAGGAGGAGACGGCGATGGCCTTGGAATTGGCGCCGGTCACCTAGTTAGTGCAGGGCGCAGAAACGTCGATATGGTCTACATCATATTCAATAATGCTGTCTATGGGTTGACAAAGGGGCAAGCTGCACCCACCCTCAAGCTGGGCATGAAGACAAAATCGCTGCCGCAGCCAAATGTTAACAATTCTGTCAATCCGATAGCTCTTGCGCTTGTTGCTGGCTTTACTTTCCTTGCACGGGGCTATTCCTACGACGTTCGTCATCTTAAGGAATTGATTAAGAAAGCTGTTGCTCACAAAGGACTTGCATTCATTGACGTGTTACAGCCATGCCCTACGTATAATGATATCAACACGAAGGAATGGTTCCAAGGGCTTGACAACATTGATCCAAAAGATGGCAAAGCTATGCCGAGGATGTATAAGCTGGAAGAAACAGGGTACGATGGCGAAGTGCATAGTCCTGATGAGATAAATCAGAAGATGTCCCAAGTGATTGAAAAGTCAAATGAGTGGGGCACTAAGATACCGATTGGTGTTTTTTATCAAAATGAACATGTACCCACCTACCAAGAGAGGATAACTGCACGCATTCCTGATTACATGGAGAATCCACCAGCCATGCAGCAAATTGCCGACAACGAGGGCAAAACGATCACGAACATAGATAAGTTGCTTGCTGATCTTCAAGTGGTCAAGTGACGTACCTCGTAAAGGCAAAATCCTCAAGTAAAATCGCTAAATATTACTGAGAAGGTGTCACACCACTTCTCTCAAAATGATGAAATAATTAAGAAACTTCGCTGACTATGCCAAGGCGTGTCAGATATTTGCTGGATCGCGTTAGAATAAATACACTAGAAAAATACCATTATTAGTTTTCTATTCCAATTCTTCTTTTTTTGGATAATTATCATTAGCAGAAGCCGCAGACATCAGATGGGAAATGTCTAGAAGCTACAAAAATACAACAGATAGGTATCGCAGAAGGGAGAGGAGATACATGAGTGTAGATGAGCCTAGAAGATACTTTTGCTAAAAGTCATCGCTAGATGACTATTCATAGTGAATAATTAATCCATAACCTTATCTCGCTCTAGGATATGTATATTATCCTGAAAGTGATGAGGCAGTCACCATCGCACTTACTCGCAGTGGAAATGAAGGTGATATTTCTAACAACAATTGCTACTGCCCTTCTTTTCGCTCCCAATTTCACAATAGCAGGTGCACAACAACTGACCAGCATTCCGGCTGTAATTCAAAACGGGACATTTCAAACCATAGAAGATGGATTTAGAGTGCAGGTACCACAGGGCTGGGTAGTACAGGACATTGACAATTTCCATCTTCCTAACTTTCGCGCTACTAACGGGGCAGGTTTTTTGATACTGGCCATAATTTGCCCGCAGCACGATGCGCTGCAGGGTATTGTGGGACTGTATAACTGCGAACAATCTGAAAGTTCCGTAGAAATTCTACACGATCGATTAAGCCACAGACCTGAATTCGAGGTCATTGAGGACCCAACCAACATTACAACCGATGATTTCTTGGCCCTCATGATAGAGGAAATGCAAGGACTTAATTATACTGACATCCAGATTATAGACAGCACAGATATCACAATCAATATCACTAGTCCAGAAGATCCAAACACAACAATAAGAACAGCACCGGCCAAGTTTGTAGAAATGACATATCAGCCAGGTCTCGGACTCGCATATATGAGGAGTTATTCAATTCTGGCTACCATTCCAGAGAACCCACAACCCGGACTAAGACAGATGGTGTCAGGTGATTATATTACCTACGAGGGTCCTGCAGCAACAACATCCTCTGGTAGTCCTCCACCACCAATACTGCAGATGTTTCAGAGCCTCGAATTTATCAGAAGAGAGTAGTGATCAAATAAGAGGACTCCATTTAATAATTATAGAATATGACAATAACAATAACAGCACATGAAGTACATCATGACCAAGACGAGAAGAAGATAGATTTGCTGCTTGACAATAGGAAGTTTAGCAAAAGCCTAACAAGGTACATCCCGATGCAGGCGGAGTAAGAAACAAAAAGAGCTATTTGGTGCGGAACTACCGATGCTACAGGCTGGGCACTCAGGAGCTCAGACATTCAAAAAATTTGGCTTTTTGCCTCAATAAGAATACCTTAATTGGTGTGAAAAAGAGGTAATGGAACAATAATCCATTTACAGCACACATACATAATAGGGCAGATTGCCTAAGTAATCTTATAATACAAAATAAGATACAGCATGTGATAGTTTGCGATGATGATGTTGAACTTAATTCGTTTATTCGTAATTACTTTAAGCTAGGTGGCTATGAAACCCATCAGGCATTATCTGCCAAGGAATGTATTGATAAATTAGCAGAAATAGGCAATGCTATCGATGTAATTATAGTTGATGGAAAGATAGCATCCGATAGAAGCGTTATGCTTATTGTAAACGCAAGAAGGATTAACAAGAATGTAAAGGTCTTTGTTTTGGCAAATAGGAGCCTATCAGAGGATAAGACAAGGATAATGGATTATGGCTCGGATGAATTTACAGTTAAGCCAATAAGCATGGAATCTCTGATTAACAAAGTAAATTTACAGTTGCTTGAAGCTGCAAAAGCGCTTTTTCCTCCTAAAAATCTCTATATATCTATCTCTTTGCTCCAGTGAGCGGCAAAGCCCTCTTCCTATAATCAGGTGTCAAAGGTTCTAAGACTTAGGAAGGTGGTGCTGTTGCTGCTGCCACTTTTGCTGCTTTTGGCCCTGCATCCGGAATTTTGATTTCGGGTCTTGTGGATAATTTCTTGATTGCCTCTTGCGGTATGTCACCGCTCTTTGCTTTTTCCCCATATAGTTGGTTGTCTTCAAATTCGTTATCTGCTACTTCTGTTTCATCGAACTTTAGCAAACTTGAATCACTATCATCTGCTATCAGGGTATTCTTTCTGAACTTGTTCTTTTTTGGTATGCGCATGTGTTCCGGCTTCCTCTTCTTTCCCCACACGACACATGATCCCTCACAATTCTCGTAGGTATTGCCATCTATGAGATTATTCTTCGCAACAGCATACTCATCGTGTATGTCATCGTGCTTTTTACCACGGTGTTTACCATCACTATTAAGATAAGGATCAGTTTCTACACTGCCCTTACAAAGTGCGAGAGGCGGGAAGTCGCTGTTGTCATTGTTCTGGTGATAATTACCAGTTATCACATTACCTTCTCCAAAAACTCTAATGCCCCCAGAACCTATGAACATGTTATTCTGAATTGTGTTGAAGCCACCATGTCGAATGGTGAAGTTAGATTCACATTTCTCATGTATGTTGTTTTCGAGGGTATTGCCACAGGATTTGATTGATACGGTCTCAGGATCTCCTCTCAAGTTGAGAAAGTGGCAGTATCGTACAATGGTATTGAACTCACAGCCCGAGCAATCGCTATTACCAATACGGATAGGTTCGCCGCCATTATCACCGTCAAATGTGTTATCCCGAAACATACAACGTTCTATGACGTTATCCTTGCTCTTTTCGCCTACTATCTTCATGAATAGGCCTTTTTTAATTTTATCATGGAACTCACAATCTGATACCACACATCCAACACAGTTGTTAAGTATGAGCATTTCTTCATCGTCGCCGTCATAAGAAAAATCGCAACCGATTATCTTACAGTTTGTACAATCTTCTATCTCGATGCTCTGGTCGGTAAATTTCTTATCTTTAAGAATTATTTTGTTGTGTTCGTTCCTGATTGTGCCCACTCTGTCTCTTAGATCATCAAGATGTTAATAAAATTGTCTACTAATGGGTATAAACTGAAATATCATACCAGTGATGGATAGTAAAGGTTATATTCTCTTAGTAATGGGACGCACACAGGTTAACGAATGGACGTAAAATAGAGTCAGTTGATTTAGTCTTCACCATCGCCCAAAGGGTGATGCATCGATTCTGACGTCAGCTCCAACATGGATAAAGAATTGAAGGCGACAACTTCACAAAAGTAGCAGCTAGATAAATGGCACGCACAAGTCCTCTAACCCATCAGTGCTAGCTTGATTATACCTATCAGTACATTTCCCGATTAGAATAATATAACCCACGAAGAAGAATAGTATAGAACGTTTCCGTTAGCAGCACCATTAGCAAGCATCAATGACTTTAATACTACCTTCTAGTTACTCTCATTCTTGACAGAAGAAGGAGCTGACGGTAGTAGTCCCTAACTCACCCGCTCTCGCTGCCCACCATCCGACAACAAGAGGAATTTCACCCAACAGAAAGAAAGAATAGAAGAGCCACTCTCCAAATGGCTTCTCAGATAGGGGGCTTATAATCCTGCTCTTTGGTTAATGGCCAACACACATGAATGCACACTTGTCAGGATATGAATCAAGAGGCGGAAGACACGGTGTCAAATCTTCGCGTCGGGCACCTAGGTATTTGTGACAGATCAGGTTCTTAAACGTCTATAGCATTCTGCGGGCCAAACGCTTTTGTTGTTGCTCCAGGTGTAACAACAGCAATTCTTGATGCAACCATTGCTAACAAGATAGGGTAATACTAAATCCACCATTAAAGAAACGGTGAACTATGCAAAGAAAACGGCGCAGTCCTTGATACAGGTGACGCTTCACCACTTCTTAGATTGTCGCCTAGGAATAAACACCATACCATAATTGCGTTGGCTAACCTTAGTAAGTTCCAAGGACGATATGATCAATTCTTGCAGCTGCGGCAAAGAAATACTATCAAATGGTCCAAGGGTGAATCTATCCAGTCTTTTGAGTGGTTCTTCAACTACGACTTGACCTTTGACACCATGCTGCAGCATATTAAGGAAATGGTCCAAAAAACTTCCTAACCACATAGGCAATATCATAAAGTTTGCTTGTGTGATAGGGCTTAGAACTTCGGAAGTAGTAGAATCTGTGATTGATGACAAAGAAGCATTCCAGACATACTACAAGCCTGAAAGGAATACAGAAGAACATTACAGGTTTTCTTCTATTTTTCTTCGTCAAACCAAAAAAGTCTATATCTCACTCGTTAGTCCAGAGATTATAGATGTCTCTAAAGCAGCAGGTATCTGTAACGTTGCCTATAATGCAATCAGACTTGCTTGTTGGAAGAGAGGCATAACTTGCGACATGCGCTTTTGTCGTAAGGTGTTTGCTTCATATCTAAGACAATGTGGAATAGAATCAGAGATTGTGGACTTGCTGCTGCAGGGCCGTGTACCAAGATGGTCTTTGCAAGACATTATTTTACTCCAAGTCTGACGTACAGAGATAGAGTGTTGGAATGTTTGTATGAGCTAAAGCTGGAAATTGAAAGATAGGAGATAGCCTGATTTAGGTCTTATAAGCGAGTCCCTCTAGGTTAGGACGATTCCCTTCTTCTTTTCTCTCCTCCTTCTCTCCTTGACATGCAGCGGTTTAGCAACACAAACTGCAAATTCAGTGACTAGACTAGAAAAAGAATGGATATTGATATTGTCTACACTTCAAGACTGCAAGCTAAAAATTCCAACTTGAGTCAGCGTCGTAATAATGAAACCAACGACAGAAATAATTGCAGCAATTAATATAGTCAAAATATCTTTGAATCCTTGATTTGTATTCTTCGTTCCTTTACCAAAAATTGCTCTTTATCTTGCAAGTTGGATAATTCTGCCAACTGTCTCTCAAGCTCTAGCTTATCCTTCTCTAACTCCTTGCCAATTGATTGTCTTATCTTAATCTTTTGGGTCTTGCTACTGCTCCTGCTCCGCCTTGAACCGCTTGTAAAGGTCTTTGAATGAAGGAAATGCCTTATCGCTATTGACAACTGCGGACGGAGCATGCTTGGTAAATACTCCCTCATACCACTTTATGATTGGATATTTGAAGTAAGTCACCAGTTCTTCATGTCTTATAAATTTATGATTAATCAGGAATGCAAGCCACTCTACCCGATTGAAAAAGAGCACAAACCATTCTTCATGGAGTATGCTATTTGCTGGCCCTTTTGCCTCTTGCTCATAAAAATACTGCTCCATTATAGTTATTTGGTTAAAAGCATTCTCTAGAAGTTGCAGCTCTCTGACCCTATTACTTTCCTTTTGTTCCTGGCTATTCCTATAAATCTGATACCCTGCAAAGAAGATACCTGCAGGAGCGGCTATAGGAATGATCACCTGTAAAAGAATCCCTATAATTTCCGCCACCGTTGCCAATGCCCCTTACTCAAGCCTCCCAAGTCTTAAGGTTTTGACAAAACTCAGGGTTTCTATCTTTCAATGTTATAAGCCTGAAAGGCCTTCATTGTCCCTGGATTGCAGCTTTTGAGAAATTCTTAAACCTGTTTGACTCATTTGACCTACCGAATTCTTCTAGATTGTGTCAATTAGGTTTACTGCTGCTAACTTTCGCCTTCGCGAGTGTCTGCAGACGATTCATACGAAGCACCTATTGAAGCCATGCTTCCCATGTATGTTCCCCTAATCTCTATGACCTTTGGATGATCACTAATGTACTTCAGCAAATCATAATCCAGTGCATGATTCACAATTATGTGAGTCCCCTTATCAAAGAATTGAGGGGCCATTCCTGTTTTTCGTATTATGTCATTTCTAATCTCTTCAGAATTGGTTCCTTTTTCTGTGAAAGTTTCAATGGTATACATCGGTTTTTCATTTGGATTTTCTCGCAGACGCAAAAATAGATCAATTACTAATCTACGATCAACCTTTGGAAGATGCTTTTCATGCATTTTTTCAAACTGTTCCATTGCAGATAGTATTTCCTCTTTTCCTTCGCTCAACTCAGATCGCTAAAAATTGTTGCCATTGGTTTGCTTATAAGAGTATTCCTTGGGTAATGCGACATAGTTACCGATATGCGACCTTATCTAACTGTCCCAAGGTCTAGGTTTGATATAGGTTGGGGTTTCTTGAAGTGTGCTTATTCTCATAGGCGGTATGCCATTTCTCTTGGAGTTAGGCGCCTGGCCCCAGCCAAGCGAGCAGCCTAAGTTTTTTATCTGTCTGTATCGCCTTGTCTGTCTGTTGTCTGGTTGTGTATAGAGTATTACCTGTGTGACTTGCTGAAAGATGCAAGGTGGGGGCTTGACTGGTTAAGATACCTCCGCCTGATACTAATGATAGTGAGAGAGAAGAAAAGTATGGACCAAGATAGGAGAAAAAACATTGTTCCTAATAACACCAGAACAATCAAGCTCCCATGAAATAGGAACATTATTGTTGCCGCCAGGACAGTCTGTTGTGTTATCTGAATCCTCTACCTTTATTTGTAAAAAATATTTTTCTGCCATAGCACCTTTTATATAAAAAAGTCTATCAGAAGAAAACTGAGTATGAAATAAATGATAAAAATTGTAACAATGCATTAAAAGGATATCTTTGACTACCCTTAGCAATGAAATGGGTAAACGTGTCAGTATTCATGGCTGCATTGATTTTAGTCGGTATAAGTGCTCCTCTAGCAGCAGCACAAGGCACCATAAACATAACACGTTCCAACGCACAAACACAGAGTAATGCTATAGAGCAAGAAGCCTGTACAAACGAGCAGGAAGATGACGCAGAAAATCAAGAGGGAGACGACGATCAGGTAGCTATTGCTGTTGGTGGAAACCAAAGCAATGACTGCGTGGTAGTTCAAAATGCAACTGCGAGCAATAGTGCTGCAATTGTTGATCTCAGCGACAACGACATAAATGCGTCACTTGCTAACCTCGACCTTGAAGAATTAATTGCCCTTGGCGATCTATAAGATATAGACTGAACAGCTGCAACATATAGACGTATGCGGCGTGGGGGATAAACCCCCACATGCACTTCAATCTTTTCTTCTTTCTTCTTCTTCTTCTTTTGTCATGTCGTCATAGTTCTTTATCTTACAGTCACCGATTGCAGGTTGCCTCTATGTTCAAGACAGGTCCGATTAGAAGGAGGCCAAATAAACGACGGGTCTTTGTTTTTTTCTGTCGAATTTTTCTATTATTGCTTTTTTGGTGTGTATGTGGTGACGCTCTTAGTTATTCTGTGCTGATGAACAATAACGATGGAGCAGGTCACCTTTAGAGTGATATTGTTAGCAAATAAGCCCCAGTTGGGCCTTGAAAAAATATTCAGAAAATAGACTCTCATGATCAGGATTGCACAGAATAAGAACTGCTGCGCTTGCATTATTTCATACACATGTTCGTCATGAACTACTGCTACTACCGCATACTAGTCTTGAACTGTAAAAATTAGCATAATGCTTATCTACACTATTTGCAATTACCGCTTCAATGGTATTAGGTGAAGTGCTCGGAGAGGCACGTGGAAAGGTTGCCGGATTAAGAGCGTTAGGTGACGGCATAATTGAAGTCTCACTTCAAGGCAAGGGTACGCTTCTTGGTTCTGAAATGGAGGACGTAACGACCTTTGGATCAGTAATGAGACCGAATGGTACGGCATATGGTCAAGGGAATTCAATTCAAATGTCTACTGAAGGTATGGCAGAATGGCGCGGTTCTGGTGTTGGCAAACCTACAGGGCCTGGTGCATGGAAGTATGCCTATGGCGGTGTATATACAATTGCTACACCTGAGAAATGGCAGAGATTGCTTAATGTTTACACTGCAGGTGAATATGAAAGCGACGCCAACGGAAATTACCACTGGAAACTCTGGGAATGGAAATTCTGACATTCTCAAATGCTGCGTTGCAGAATTCTGAAGCGGTGTTTCAACAATAGAAGCGGAAGGTAGGCCCCTAGCGTATTAGTCAGGATATCGCGTGGGGATTCGCTAATTGATGACGATAAGGATAAAGAAGAAGAGGAGCAGGCCCGAAGGACTTCGATCCCCTGGCTTGCGGTTATCTTCATCTCCCTAGTGGCTTCTTGAAGCGCGCGAAGGTTCCGAAGACCGCCACAGATTGTTCTAGAAGAATTTGGTTGTTTGGTGTTATTACTGTGCCGCCAAATGTGCATAAGGACACTTTCTTTAGCTTCCTGTTAATCCTGTAGCGGATTACTCTAGCTTGCTCTTTGGTGAACTGTCGAGTAGTGGTATAAGACAAAAAAGCGATCTCAGTCTTTGAGAGGATATGCTGTACCATATTATTTGAGGCCAAAGCAGCGACTAAGAGCTTAGCGGCGCGCTCAAATATCGTTGCCCATTTTGTTCATGATGACGATGGTGATGATTTGACTCTAAGCTTATCTAGAAAGATAAGGTAGGCCTTGCTCTGTTTATCTAACATACTAGAATGTGTCTTGTACCTTTACCCAACTAATAATGGAAAACAGGCGATCATGAGGAGGTAGGAGCTGCAATTATCAGCGTTCCCCTCATACCTTCCTCTGCATGGATTGTACATAGATAGTTAAAGACTCCCGGCTTGTCAAAGTTGTATTGCCACGATTGACCCTGCTGAATAAAGCCACTATCTATTGCAGTTACACCTGGAGAAGGTTGCGATGATTGTGAGTCATTTGTGTTATTATTAATATTGTTATTAGTACTATTTGTTGAATTATCAATAATCAGTCCAGTGCTACTAACAGCATCCTTTGCTGTTGTCTGGTTAAATATGCCAACTATATTGTGTGGCAAATTTGAAGGATTAGTCCACCTGACAGCAGAGCCTGCATCCACTACAATCGCATTCGGCATAAACATGTTCACCTCCGTACGTACAATATCTGGATTTACTGAATCAGAAATTACTCGATCCGCCTGCTGATTAACCTGTCTGACCTGACCATTGTCTACATCAACAAGGACATGCCATATCTGCTGGTGCGACTCAAGGCTTCTGTCTGCAACTGCTGCAAAACTTTGTGGCTCTGGATAAGTTGTTCCGCCAATCGTTTGCCAACTAGATGTGATTACGACCTGTCCTGCAGAGCTGTAAAGTAATTTTCCGCTTTGTCTGTCTGTCATAACTGTAGGTTGAACAGCAGCAATAGTTACAGTAGCTTGTTTTGATTTGGCATCATCAAGTATCTGTCTTACTCGTGCATCGCCTTGGGCAATATCGATGCCACGCTGTGCGACATCATTTATTGCATAAATGAATGTATTATCTCCGAGTGTCGGTTCTTTTATTACCTTCATGTCGCTTGCTATGGAAACATCCGTAAGGGAACGGAAGTGCCGCGCATTTTCTTCAGGGAGAACTCCTGAGCTGATAAGGACAGCTCCAATTACTATGAATGCGCCAACAATTACAAAGAGGGGCAGCAAACCCCTGACACTTACCCGCAATAATAGTAGCCTCATTAGTACTTAAGGCTGTAACCTATATCACAATTTCAGAACATATGATATGAAGAGATAATGACGGATGCGGTAATTCGAAACTAATCTTGCCGTTCTTCCTTGTTATCTTGGTCAAAAGGTGCTCGTTAAGATATTGAGAACCTCCTGCCGTCACGGCGTCAAGTTAGTGTATTGTTGTTCGCTCCTGTCTGGTTGTTTTCGTTCTTCTGGTTCTTCTCATCCTCATTCAAATACCAAACCAGAATCTCTTTTCCATAATTTTCAAAGACAGAGCAAGCTAATATTACAATCTTGGCATAATCATTCTCCATAACTGCTTTTCTTATACCTTCCACAGGATTCTTTTCTGTTATCGAATCAACATTCTCAGTGATGTCCAAATTTTCAGTTACAACCATAACTCTGTCTACAAAAGTATGACGACATACTAGCGTTATTTTCTTACCGTCTGATATCTTTTCAATGTTAACAATTTGTCTGTCGGCTTGGCAATTTTCACATTTTACAACATCACCTATTCTCCTGCTTGGTGCTCCGGCTGACATGCGACGATAACGTAGAGATAACATCATAATTCAGTATAATAATATAAGAAAATATGGAGCGCCCAGCCGTTTCCGCCCTCCCCTGATGTTACAAAGAAGTTGTGAATGTTCAATAACTTGTTTAGCAATAGACAAATGTAGTAGTAAATTTGACGACAGAGAATAATCAGGAATCAGAGAAGAAAGAAGAAAAAAGAGAAGAAAATCTATCGAAAATGGTTGACTTCTTCAATTCAGAAGCGAAATTGTCAAACTTGGTTCTAAGCTAGATTAATATTCATCTTCTTCCATATGATATTACGGTGGACTTTTCAAACCGTCCCCGTACCATGCAAAAGAATAGACGACAGCAGCAGCAACAATCATTCAAGCAGTTCTATGCCAAATATCGAGAACTCATCCTTTTCAACAAAAATATCATGGTTGCAGCTATAGCAGCAATTATTACAGATGCGATAGTTGTTCAATATGCTGCACAAAGCATTACTAATAACGTTCTTGTTTCTATTTTCTCTATAATAGCAGATATAGGGATGTATCTCGCTGCATTTGTAGGTCTATTCTACATCGATAATAGAAAGAAGTATATTGACACTGTTACAGGTAAGAGAGATTCAAATAGGTTTAAACAAGATGCAAAGAAACTAGTGACCGCTTTAGGCGTATCTGAAGTGATATACATGATAGGCAAATTCACATCAATCTACCTATTATTACAATCAAATGTAGCCCCACCGTATCAAGTCGCAATGCTTTCAACTCTTCTGGCAGGAGGATTCTCTACCGTTACAGCAAACTTGATGGTAAAAGCACAAAAGCTATTCTAGCGAATGGATAGGCATACGTACGTACGTGTGCCCTCATTCTCTTCTTCCGTCAAGAGATATATCGACAACAGCTACCCTCTTTACTAATCTGCATTTACTACCATACAGTTCCTGCATGTCAATGGGTTTTCGGCTACCCTATCAAACCTTAGTTTCTTTGCTGTTACCATAGTTGTCGCTGTTCTTCTCCCTCTATCAAATGACCTATCTGTTCGCATAGTTTAATCAAGCTAAGACCTTTTTCGGTAATTCTGAATTTCCGGCTATATATGGCATATTGAAGCAAACCATTATCAATGAAAAATCATCAGATACTCTCTAATTTGATTATAGGAAGAAATGCGTTGAACATTATCTTGGTCTTCCCAGCACCATTTCCGTCACTTCTTGCACTCTAAAATATCATGCATTATCTCTGTTCGGCTTCTGTATTTCTTGTTCTGCGTCATAATTTTACTTCCTCTTCCTCCCCCTTCATCATATTACCAAACTTACTGTATAGTTCAACAAACCGTATACCCTTCTCAGTAATGTGATATCTGTTGCCATCTATCTCCTGTTATTTTAATTGACCTAATGATGCTAAATAGTATTATGAGATAAGATTATGAATACTGGGCGCTAGTACTGGTTTCTCTAACTAGTCGATACTTTCAAAACCATTATCCTAAGGCTTCATAATTCTTTTTGTGCAATTGTGACAGTGAGAGCATATATACATGACCACAGCGACAGCTAAGAAAACAGAATTTGAGGAGGAAGCAGATAATCCACAAAAAGAGTTAACTCTCTTGGTATAGAATGCAAAAGAAAGAATGAACTTAATGATAATAAAGAATTACAACAGCTTGCCACTGCCATAAAGGAAGTTTATTTTCAAGATTACAAGACTGCATATAATACTAGTGGTATAGAAATCGGCCAATCACACTTTGACCATCTCATCTA
>DATDKS010000081.1:0-7090 GCA_036519825.1 Nitrososphaera sp.
TCTTCTAAATAGTGTTAGTGTTAGTAAGATCATATATCTAATTTCACAATTCAGACACCGCTCGTGGTTAGTATTGGGCTAAACTCTTATTTTTCAATACTGGCAAATGGCTTCTAGTCATTCATACCTACTTAGTTACGAGCACGGGGCACCTTGCGTGGGTTACAACACCGCTGGCTACACTCCCAAGTAATAATCGCTTTAGACTTGTTCTTCCCTTTGTACCAATGACAATGAGGTCGGCTTTCTTACTCTCAGCGTAGTTCACAATTGAATCCGCAGCTGAAGCTACATCAAGTATGGTTTCAGCCATAAATTTGACACCCTCATTTGAAGCTATATTTCCAGCCTTCATGTACCACGATTCTGCAAGCTCTCTTGCTTCTTTAATATATGCTGTGATCATAATCCCCCCGCCCCTAGCGTCTCCATAAGGCAAATTGACGACTGCATGCATGAAAATTATCTCTGCGTTAGCCATTTTGGCGATCTTGATTGCGTATTTAGCAGCCCTGAAAGACCAGTCAGAGCCATCTAAAGGCACTATTATTTTTTTGAGGGGTATATCATCATCTTCTATCATTCTATATACCTGACTGCAGCTGTACTAAGGAAGAACTATAAAGTTTGGTTACTAGAATCCTACTACATACTGGTATCTAATCCCGGCGGGCCCACCTTCTCTAATTAATGACATTCCATAGATGACTCAGCTTTCACCAATATGGCAAGACAAGTAAACGATTCCTGCGATACTACACTTTTATTTTCTAAACAGCGACGGAGCCACAACACCTTATGCATCTGATGTCAGAAACTATGGCTAAACCGTGAGAAATCTGCTGATTGCCTCGATTGTGGCTTTTGCATTGGGCAAGACAGTATGTGGTTCTTGAATAAATACCGAATTGCTGTACGCTAGTGATCCCGATACCGTAGCCGTTGCGCTTGATACAGGCACATAGCCATCTCCACTCTGACCAGAATCATAAGGCATAGAGAATCCACGCTGCATGACATAACTGGGCCTGCGCTCTGTTATTGACACATGATAACTCGCTCTATAGTGAATTGCATCGCATGTCGGTTGATTTGTACCGCAAACTAGGAGAACTTCCTGCCTAGGTAATTCCTCTCCAAGCTCTCTTTTAAATTCCATTGCATTTATGACATTAGCGCGCATATCCCTGTCTTTAAAGGCCCAATCGTTTCTCAGATATGTCTCCTCTGCCCCCGCTGTTGGTTTGTCATCTGCAAGCAAAATGGTTCTTCTCCTCAAGTAAGATTCATCAGGCAAAAGCTCGTACATCGAAGGAAATTTGACAAATAATTCCTTTCTCCTGTGATAAAGGGTTTTTCTAGGCCCACTATTATTATTTGGGTCATTAGTCTGCTGATGGGCACCTAACGGATAATCGTAATAGGCAGAGCCAATAAATCTTCTACTATCTATTTCTGGATGGAGTATGAAATAAGCCAATGGCGAGCCCAAGTGTGGACAGGCAATGTAAGCGGCACGTCTGATCGGCGCTCCGTATCTGTATGCTGCGCGAGCTATTATTCCTCCCATTGAATGGCTTATTATATCAACACCATCGCACTTACCCTCTGTTTTTTCTTCTATGAACTTTGCCAGGAGATGGCCGGAGATTCCATTAGACTGCCGCCAGTCATATGGAAATATCCAGAAATCAATATTTGGCTTGTAACCCCATCTTAGAATAGATTGTATGAGGCCATCATATGCAAAAGGGATCAAGCTGGTCGCCACTACCTTAACATCATCGTCATCTACCTTGTCGCGAACCTTGGTCTCTAAATATTGAAACACTCTATCTAGTTTCGCCCTCATCAAAAACTCGTGCGGCATTAATGGCCAAAAGTGCTCTAGAGAGCCGTTTTCTTTTCTGATTGCAAGCCTAGAGGTTCTTATGCCGGGGACAAAAATCAGTGGTCTTTTTGGATTCAACAGATTATCATTTGATAGCTTATTTGATATATGCGTTGAGAATACCGAGTCCACAAAATCATTCTGCTAGTCTATTGCATTATTGTAGTATTGTCTCGTTAGGTGACATTTATGTTTCGCAAGAGGACGATAACTATATTGCAAGAGATTTCTAAGACGTTACTGATTTTCAAAACTAATTAACTAAGGCAACACATCAATTGTAGGTAACTTTTTGCATTTACAAAGGAGGTTATCAATTAATTGCAGTGTTCAGGGACGTTATTTGTGGAGGACTGAAGGTGAGTCTGGCCGCTATTATACTTCCATCAATAAAACGAAGAGAAGAGTCTCGTCTTTGGATTCAAATGAATTTTTATCCAAATCCCGAACGGCCCGCTACGATATTAGTTCTTTTTAGTAGGGCCCTAGACCCCGTTGGAAATATGATAGCTATACTAAAAAGGGTGTTTTGACAAATTAGGATCATCTTCGAGGTAACAATGTTATGTCTCATGGGTCAACATTTGATAAAAAAGACCCAGCCAATGATTTCACTATGACAACAAATTCAAAAGGCATCTTATCAGTGGGACCCGACGAATCTCACCTGCAGTCTGCTACAATCGCCATTGCACTAAAGTTAGATAATGTGAAGAAAGTTTTTGAACCACGCTCAGCTACTGCCAAAAAAATTATAGTGAAAGCACTTGATGGTGTCAGCTTTGAAGTTAGGGTAGGAGAGTTTGTCTCAATAGTTGGCCCATCAGGAAGCGGCAAATCCACACTCTTAAACGTGATCGGGGCTCTTGACAGGCCAACTTCAGGAAAGGTGTTCATAAAAGGACAGGATATTTTCCTGCTAGACGATGCTAGGCTCTCTGATCTCAGAAGCCGACTGATTGGATTCATTTTCCAATCATACAATCTTATAAACAGAATGTCTGTCCAAGAAAATGTCGAGTTTCCAGCAGTCTTCTTAAGAAGATCCTCTTCTTCCTCCTCTGATAGCCATACTAGGGCTCTAGAATTGCTCGAAATCCTAGGAATTAAGGATAAGGCAAAGCAAAAACCTGTGGATCTAAGTGGAGGAGAGCAGCAAAGAGTGGCCATCGCAAGAGCTCTGATAAATGACCCAGCTTTAGTATTGGCAGATGAGCCTACAGGAAACCTTGACACTAAGACTGGAAGGGAGGTTTTTGATCTTCTCAAGATGTTGACTGATAGGTTTGGCACTACAGTTGTGATGGTTACACATAATCTTGAACTGGCTGGCATGACTGATAGGTCGATCTATATCAGGGATGGAAGAATAGAGAAGGAAATATTGCATAAAACCAAATCAGACATAGGTTTACCATCTGCATCTGCAACTACTAACAAGGATATTGATTCTATAAGGGAAGCTAAGTAAAAGTATGAATGTCGCTAAAACGTTCAGAATTTCATTCAAGGCACTTGGAGATAGAAAAGTCAGGACTTCTCTGACAATTTTGATGGTAATCGTAGGAAGTAGTCTGATGGTAACGCTCAATGGCATAGTGGCAGGGCTTAGCCAATTTGCAACAGATGTTTTCAACAAACTTGCACCAAATATACTTTTTATTACAAGCTTTCCTACAGATGGTCTGGGACAAGGAGATGATAACGCTGGTAACGGTGGTGGTGGTCCACCTTCATTCCTTAGTCAGGGGCTAATACCAGTTCCCACGATAACGCTTGATCAAGCCGTGGCGAGTAGACTAGAGTCGCTGCCTCATGTAAGCGCGATTATCCCTTCCTATCAGGGAAGAATCACCATCGCTTTAGATAACAGATCTCAGAGCGCAAGTGTGCTATCGATGCAGCCCGAAAACCTCAAGCTCATTGCACCCGCCTTGGAATTTACGGAAGGATCGACTATAAAATCAGAAGATGAATCAGCAATATATCTTCCCTCTTTGATTGCCAAGAACCTGCAGGCGGAGCTGTCAGAAGCAGCAGCACCTGTAGTCGACAATGATAATGTTGGTTCGGTTGCGACAATGGTAGGACAGCAAGTGAACGTTACCTTCACATACATCGATCTTGCTACTGCATCCAGACAGTCCTACTCAGAACTATTCACTGTAGCAGGCATAATGAAGCCTGTAGGAAACCCAACGATTGACAGAGCAGTCGTGTTTAATCTTGAGGCAGGCAACAAACTCTTTCAAAAATCTGGCAGATACGATTCGCTTTTTGTAGCAGCAGAAAGCACGGATCATGTCACGCAGGTTGAAAAAGAGATACGAGACATCTATGGCTCAGATATAGGGATAACAACTTCACAGGCAATACTTCAATCAATTGGCGAGTTTACCGCTGGCTTTGGTACTGCTATTTCAAGCATTGCTCTAGTAGCTCTCCTAGTTGGCTCTGTTGGAATAGTTACAACCATGTATACATCGGTCACTGAGAGGACTAGGGAGATAGGTGTTATGAAAGCTATTGGTGCAAGAGACCGAAATGTGCTGGCCCTATTTCTCACAGAGTCAGCCCTAATTGGGATTATTGGCGCAAGTATAGGACTTGTGGTGGGCGTGCTTGGAGGCTATGGTGTTTTGTCTCTTTTTGCTTTGAACAGCATTGGTCCGTCTGAATTGACACCATACTATTCTTGGATCGACCTAGGTAGAGTATGGGTATTGTCGCTGGGATTAAGCATTGCAGCTGGTCTCTACCCCGCCTGGAAAGCATCCAAGCTATCGCCAATAGTAGCGCTAAGGCGGGAATAGAAAAGAACAACGCTACTGGTTAGCACTTAAACAGATAGCAATGTCAGATGAAGAAGGCTGGTGCACAGTAAGAATTTGTGATGGTTGTGATGAAAACAGACTCTACTCGCTGAGCCTTCTCCAATACTCTGGTCCTTATTATTACATCTGGCAAGGAGCTTGCTCTGCAAAGAATATGTTTCATCAGCGGTTCGACGGTATATATGGTGTAATTGGGTCGCCTCTTTCGAGTAAAAAGAGCCTCCCCTTGGGGAGCAATGCCTTTTATATTATTTGACATAAGTCAGACATGAACAAAAGCTTGCAGAGTGTGACGCAAATACTCGACAACCTGCCGGTCAAGGACTTGAAGATCACGACTGACTTTTTGCCGGGCTCAGCTCGCAGGAGGAAATAAAATGAGAAAGCTAATTGTCCTTTCATTCATATCTCTGGACGGAGTGATGCAGGCTCCAGGCGGTCCTGAGGAAGATCCTACTGGAGGTTTCAAGCACGAAGGTTGGGTTGCCGGATACTTTGATGACTTTGTTGGCAAAGTGATGGAAAAGCAGATTAGTAAACCCTTTGATTTGTTGTTTGGCAGAAAAACATACGAAATATTTGCGGCTCACTGGCCGTACGTGAACAGTAGTAAAGATCCATTTGCGGGCAGAATCAATAACGCGAAGAAATACGTAGCATCAAAGACGCTTACAAAGCTTGATTGGAGCAATTCTGAACTAGTCAAGGGTGATGATGTCTTGGAGGAAATTAAAAGAATTAAGGAGCAAGACGGACCCGAAATACAGGTCCATGGCAGCGGTAATCTTATCCAGACTCTATTAAAGCACGACTTGGTTGACGAACTCTGGCTAAAGATATTCCCCGTTACTCTCGGTAAAGGCAAGCGATTGTTTGCAGAAGGCACTATTCCAGCTGGATTCAAACTTCTTCTAAGCGAGATTTCGCCAAGTGGGGTCATCATTGCCTCGTATGAGCGCGCAGGTGAAGTTAAGACAGGGTCGTTTGGGCGTGAGACTCCCAGCGTGGCAGAACTTGCTCGCCGAAAACGTCTTAAGGAAGAGGGATAAAAACTGCTCCCATGCAGTTATGATGGATACATAACATTTAGAGCTCAGCAGGTGAACCCTATTACATGCAGGAATCTAATCCCGACGGGCCCGCACCTTTATCAGTTCTTCTTTTAGAAGACTTCTACGGTCATAGGAATAGATGCTAGCTTTAAACTTTTAGATAGGTTGGTTACTATCCCTACCCTCCTAAGAACTCCAAAAATCCAATTGCTTCGTATGACGGATCTCATGTCTTGCGTATATCTCTCAGCTCAAATTTTGAGGACTCGCATAGATTCTTTTTGTACTGTCAGATTTACAAGAGTTATTAAGGTCCAGTTCCTTTCCATGAAATTTTCTGAATGCTCCCATAGGTGCCTTCATATTTAAATTCAAAATACCCATCATTTACGACAAGCATCCTTGAGGAAGCCATGTCCATTCTTGCAGATTCAAAGCCACCTGCAGGCAGTACGATGCTTACATGATGAGCTTCACCTGTCACAGGGTTCTTTATGGGCTCAAGCTGCGATTCACCTACGCCTTCTGCCTTTATTTGACTCCTAATCCCGTTCAACTGAAAAGTCATTCTAGCTAGTTTGGGCTCTTCAAACTGGTCGAGTGTCGTACGGTATACATCAAACGCAGAGCCCTTGGCCTTTCCAGTGATAATCTCTGACAGCTTGTTAAACTGTTCTTCAGATGCTCTATTGTCTATGTATATTGACGCCTTGCCGTGACCCTCATGTATTGGTCCAGGCCATGAGGCTATCCATATAATATTCAGTCTGTCGAGCTTTAAACTTCCATATTTTCCTTCTGTAATATGAATGGCTGATAGGCCTTCACAATTTCCATGAGTTGGGTTTGCATTGAATTGGCATGGACAGCCCCAGTCACAGTTACAGCTATCAAGATAGAGGCCACTCAGATGCCATTTGTTTTTGGCCTTTGTGTTAGTTATCCCTGCCTTCATGTGTCGGTCAGGGTCCTCTAGCTATTTGAATTTTTTTACAATTCCGTATATCCTATCAACGCAAATCTAGATCGCCATATTTGTATCCTCATGACTATTAAACAACCTTTAAGGCTCTAGCGATAGAACACTATTACATGCAAGAATCTAATCCCGACGGGCCCATGGTTTTACTGTTATAGATGGCTTGTTGAAAGCCTTGCGATGAGTGGTTCAAATTTTACTAGATCCATCGTGCAACACGCCGATGTTGTCGAGCACTTCGTACGCGGACACGCCCACTTCCTGGAGCAAGCTCGCCGCCTCGGCGGCGCTGCGCGTCGCGGTCCAGTCGCCGATCAGCTTGTCGAGCTCGTCA
>DATDKS010000082.1:0-23276 GCA_036519825.1 Nitrososphaera sp.
CTCTGCTTCGTTGTCCTGCTCATTTGTGCATGCGTATTGCGCTATGTCATTACTTTGATAAACATGGTTGTTTCGCTCTACACTTACTGAGTTACTTGGGTCGTCCTCGTTGCCGCCGTTTGTGGCTGCTGCTAACAGTGGACTACCTACTGCTCCCACTAGAGCTAATGTGGTCATTAAGACCGCTAATTTAGGTGACATCATTAATTGGTCTTCGATATGCTATCTTTTATAAAGGGTTCGCACTAGAGTTCGACTGTTCTTTCTTCGTATTTCTTTTAGTGCTTTGATACCACTGCACTTATAACAACCCAGATGATGTTTGCATTCGATTTTCGACGTTCAGGGAATGCGAATTATCCACATAGCTATAGATACTTACAAGAGATTTTTATGTGCTTTAATAATATACTACATCTATCAGTGCAGGCTCAACCTCGATACATGAGATGCGGCTGCTAAGAGACAAGGAGAAGCTTGATTATGAGTGGAATTATTGGGTCAAAATTGTCTAACACAGCATGACAACCTAGATTACAGTATGCACATGCACGTAGTTCTGATCTTATTTTTTGGATGCATATCTGTATATAACCACATATAGAAATACAATAACTAGGTCATTCACTTCTGATTACTGCTCTGATCACGCAAGGACGTATATGGGTGGATATGAATTGAATCTACAAGGTAGTCCTTGTAGAGCGAGTTATAGTACAACTGATGAGCCAAAGCAGCTAATGAAAACGCTGTTTAAAGTATAATGCGTCATTTGTGGCCGGTATGTTTCATATATGAGGAGATTTAAACACGCAGTCAGGGCCCGTCGCCCAGTCAGGACAGGGCGCTGTTCCTTTAGAAAAGAAGCGCAAGCCTCCGGAGCCAGTTGTCGTGGGATCGAAGCCCGCCGGGCCCGCTAGTACTATAGCGTATAAATGCAATTTGATATTCAAATGATGGTGATAATGAGGACCAATTAGTGTAGATGCAAGCGAAATGCAATTAACTAGGTCATGAGGGTCTGATGAGAATATCATACATCTGCTTGAACACTCTTGCAGTTGCTCCCCATATCACGTTGTTGCCATATGTGAACTTGAATGCATCCTTGGCAAGACGATAATGTTCAGCATCTAGTTCTATGCTCTTGAGTGTTTCAATGAGCGGTACATCAATTACCGCTTCCACTTCACTTGCTGAAATCCTGTATTGAGGCAGCATTTCTTGGATTGTCACAAACGGCACAATAAAGTGCTTTGATGTCATCGTACGTACTGCACTTAGGCAGCCAATTACCTGGTCAATCGTAAATGCAATTCCGACTTCTTCTGCTGTTTCCCGCAAGGCAGTCGCGAGGAATGTGCCGTCACTTTCAACATATCTACCCCCAGGAAAAGATATTTCGCCCGTATGCAACTTCAGGCTTGAACTTCGCTTTGTAAGAAACACATATGGCCTGTCTTTGTGATAATGTATTATCACAAGTACTGCGGCAGGTGTTGCCAATGCTGCATCGGCTGGCAGGTAGGGCCTATCAACTAGGGCGGGTCTCAGAAACGAGAGAATTTGATCCTTCCTCAACAGCTCTGTGAATGACGCTGGGGCCAATATATGCTCTGGATGCTCTTGCTGTCGACCTCGCATTTAATAAGGACCCATAGATGTTTTTCAATATTATATTGTGCAGCTACACTAGGAAGGTAGCCTATGAGCTGAACCCGCCAAAGATAGTAAAAGGAGAAAAGTTTGATCTCGCGCAGCTAAAGGGCAATATCCAGGAGATGACAGACCGCGCATCGCAGCTCTGTGGCCTCGTAAGCGGGATTCACTTGACAGACTCGGTGCTTGGCATTCCGCGTGTATCAAGCGTCACTGCAGCTAGATACATCAAAGGACGTATTGATGCAGAAACAAGCCTAAGCTGCAGTATCAGGGTGCGGGATCGCAACTTTCCTTCACTATGTCAGACAGTGTCAGATGCAATACTTACTGGGGTTGAGAGTGTGCTTATCTTGATGGGCGATGAGCCAGCAGACAGGCTAGGTGATTCAGGCCTCCGGCCCAGCACTGCAGTCAGGATGCTTAAGAAGGAGGGCTATGACTTGAATATCAAACTTGATCTGTCATTTCCAGCAAAGGTCAAGGACAAATCGGCTCCATCAATAAGGAATAAACTTGACGTTGTCCCGCATTCGCTTGTAACTCAATCGATTTCGTCACTTTCCGACTTGGGCGAGATAACAGACCTTGCCAAGCCCTATGGTATCAATGTCATCGCAGTGGTGATGGTTCCATCTGAAAAGAACCGCCAGTCAGCTTCACTCATCGGACTTGACTGGTCAGAATATGAAAGTAACCCCGTGGATTTCATAAGGCAGGCTGCAAAATTGGCAGACATAGTGCTCTTGACCTCACCCAATAGCTTCGCATCAGGACTTCAGATATTAAGGCAGCTCAAGTGATGAGCTCACATCATTGGCACCTATTCTGTCTGAAATTTCACTTTTTATCGAGTCGATCACCTGCCTGTAATAAGGTTGCAGGTTCTCGTCTTCTGGGAGCCGGGGTCTTTTGTAATTTACAGATATCTCATCTTTAATTGTGCCAGGTCTTCTTGTAAACACTACGACTTTATTCCCCAGAACAACGGACTCCAGTATGTTGTGTGTGATAAACACTATCGTCTTCTTTGTCTTGGCCCATATTAGCTGAAGTTCTACCAGCAGCAGATCTCTGGTCTGGCTGTCCAGAGCGGCAAAAGGCTCATCCATCAATAGCACTTCGGGATCCATAACAAGAGCCCTTGCTATTGCAACCCTCTGCTTCATTCCCCCGGATAACTGGTATGTATAGGCGTCAGCAAACTTGGTTAGCTGCATCATTTCAAGGTAATGCATTGCGCGCTCTTGTCGCTTATTCTTCTGAACGCCGGCCATCTTTAGCCCAAACTCAACATTGTCTAACACCTTGAGCCAAGGAAATAACGCGTTTTCCTGAAATACCATGATTCTATCAGGTCCGGTTTCAGTTACAGGACGCCCGTTTAGGATTATCTCTCCTTCGGTAGGCTTATCAAGACCAGCCAGAATATTGAGTAGAGTAGTCTTACCGCAACCAGACGGCCCTACAAAGCACACGAATTGCTCATCTTCTATTGTAAGGTTGACGTTTTTGATGGCACTGATTAGCTTGGTCTCATTTCGTTGCACTGCAAGAAATTGTTTGCCTATGTTTCTTGCTTCAAGTTTGGCCATGTTTACAGGAGTCATCATCTGCTATATGAGATCGCTGGTATCACCAAACTGCTTCATCCTTTTTATCCGGCTCCTGTCTAATATTGTTATTATTGCACCAGCTAGTGCCAGTGCTATGCCAATTCCAAGAAGAAAAACGAAAATAAGTACAGTCATGGGAGAGAAAAGATTCTTTCTGCTTAAAACAGGCTCCCAGTCGCCGAAGCTCATCGCAGCTTCAAGTACTCTATCTGTGGGATTTAAGAGCGTCAGATTGTATAGACCAGGAACCTCTGCATCGAAAGACTCTATAGTGATTGGCGGATTGAGATTCTTGTCGACTATGATCCTGCCTGTATGATCCATTATTATGACTGAAGCTTGTCCATCAAATTCTGCCAAAGCGACGACATACATTCCTATGCCTTGAGTGTTGTTGATGTTCTGTAGCATATTGATCGAGCCGTGAGATTCTATTGTGTATTTCTCTTCTTGCTGTATAACATTTACGAATTGAAGGCCGTAGTATCCTAGCATTGAAAAGCTGATGACCGCTATTGCTCCACCGACAGCCAGCAGGATATGGCCTCTTTTTAGATCCACTCTAGGAAACGTGTAATGAAGTAATAATATAAAATCTTATTAAGGCAATTGTGGGAAGAACTTCATCTCCTTGTTTTGGTTTATACAGAACAATGGAGTCAGTTCATAATATTAGAAGAAGAACAACAATATGATGGCATTCCACCGCCATGTCGCGGAAGGAGAGTGCAGAATTTCATGGATAATCAGAGTCTACTAGAAGCTCATTCTAAAAGCAAGTGATATTAAAAAGACACGATTCTCGTTTATACCACACGCTGTCATTTTGATCGTTGCTTTGGAAAGTGATAGTTGTAGCAGCTCTAGCTGTTGCGATCGCTGTTGCAATCATTGTCTTTTCTATCCCAATGGTGACGGAGTCTGACGCGCCTAATGTTAAATTCACAGAATTTACCCCCGACAGAAGGGACATCAAGGTTGGCGAGTCTACCAAGATCTTGTTCAATGTACAAAGTCTAGAGACGCGGCCAATTACCGACGCACAGGTAGTCATTGTCATTGAACCTTCTGGCTATCAATCATACCTCATAATACAAAACCAGACAGTCCAGCTTCCAGACCTACATAGCAGGGACGCGCGTACAGGCCAGATGCAGGTTGTAATAAGTGCCGCAGGTGCACCTGCAAAGGAAGCCGTTTACACAGTGAAGGGTGTGTTGTTTATAGAAGGCAAGCAGTCAGATGTCCGAGAATTTGAACTTAGAGTAAGGCAGCAGTGATCAAAGTACGAAATATTCTGCATCTGGATGGTGTACTACTATTGCAGCAGTTGACTGATCAGGTACTATTTGACCTGATTCCGTGAGCGCCATGCCAGATTTTTCAGGCTCTAATATCTGCCAGACAAGATGGTGTTGGGAAATATCTGGACAGCTTGGATATCCCCAGCTGTAGCGAAGGCCACGGTTTTGCCCTATTTTTAGTTCATTTCGAATTTTTGCGTTGATTAACTCGGCCATAGCCTCCGCTGTTTCGACTGCAATGCCGTGCAAATAATAGGCATCAGCATATCGGTCTTGCTTGTTCCAGTGGTCGATTATTTCTGTGACCTTGTTGCCGACAGTCACCGCTTGAAAGGCAACGATATCATTCTTGCCGAAATAATCTGCAAGGCAAAGGTGCCTATCTCTTGTGGAGCGGGGAAATTCAAACATGACCTGCTTCCCGTCTGGCAGGTCGATTGCCAGCCTGCCACTACCTCCTTGTCCAAGTGTCAAATTGTGACACTTGTAGAATCCATAAACTGCGCGTGGTTCAAACAATTCTTCGCTTAGTACTCGATCCGTCCAGAGCCTGAACAAGCTTTCAGGGTCTTGATCACTTGCACCTTTACCCCTCATCCCCCATTGCAATACAAACAGCGATTTTTTGTTAATATATTTCCATACTTCGTTTAGGTCAATCTGATATGGCTCTAGCCTAGTAGGCCGGTTAGTATGAGAGGGTATTGGGGGCTCAACAGGCTTGATGCCGCTGTGAGGAATCTGTGATTGCTCTACTGTCATCGCTGGCTGCTGTCGCTCATCCCATTTCTCCAACTTTTGCTGCCACTCGAGGACAAACTGCTCACGATCAGGAGACTTCAGTCTGCTCATCACTTTCAGCCCGTCAAATGCGGTCTTGCAGTAAAATACGCCTGGTGAGTAGATGCCACCCTCCTTTGCAATCCTGTTGATGTAATTGCTGTTAATTGCGGCCCCACCGCAAAGTACTGGCAGATTCATACCATTCTGCCGTGCGTGCTCGACAAAGTATTGCATCTGCTTTGATGTGGATACAAGTAGCGCGGATAGTCCTACTGCATCTGCATTAACTTCGCTTATCTTTTCCAAGATTTTCTGCAGTGGTACTTGCTTGCCAAGGTCGTAGACTGTATAACCATTGTTAACAAGGATTGTTTTTACCAAATTCTTGCCAATATCATGCACATCTCCATAAACTGTACATATTACAAGACTACCCTTGCTCACTCCTTCCTGCTTGATCAGATATTTCTCCAGTTCTGCGACGGCGGCCTTCATGCACTCGGCCGACTTCAACACAAAGGGTAGGATCAGTTCGCCAGCACCAAACTTGTCCCCCACCTCTTTCATAGCAGGAAGCAATACTTCGTTGAGCGTCCCTACCGCCGCTTCGTGCACTGCCTCTTTTGATGATGCTTTCAGCACAAGTTGTCCTCCGTCCTTAGTACTCTTGCCGTCCTTGAGACGGTCAGCTATTGCTTGCACCACGTCATTCTCTATGCCTTCTTTGAGCCTGTTGACGATTCGGAAGTAACAGCGTTTGGATGCTTCCCAGCTTGGATCTACCTCTATCCTCTTGGCCGGGCCGCTAGTAGTCACTTCCTTAGCACCTTCAAAGTATGCTATCAGTTCTGCAAGAGCATTGGGATGCCTGTTGAAAATCAGATCTTCTGCAAGTTTTTTCTGCTGCTCGTCGATCTCGGGATATGGAATGATGTCGCGTGCATTGATGATGACAGCATCAAGGCCTGCCCGAAGCGCATGGTACAAAAATATTGAATTAATTATTTTTCTTGCGTTCGGTGAAACACCAAAGCTAATGTTGCTCAAGCCTAATACAGTAAAACACTCGGGAAATCTCTTCTTGACAAGCCGGATACCATCCAAGGTATTTTTGGCGGCTTCAGCAAGCTCAGGATCTCCAGTCACAATTGTGAATGTAAGTACATCAAAGATGAATTGCCAAGGTTTTAGGCCATATTGCTTCCTACCAATTTCATAGATGAGCTCTGCGACTTCGAGTTTTTCCTGAGGTGTCTTTGCCATCCCCTTTGGGCCTATACACAGGGCTATAGCCGGCACACCGTATTTGACCATCAACGGTGCGAGTTGATGAAACCTATCACCACTTCCTTCCAAGTTTATTGAATTGATTATGGGCCTGCCGGGGATCTGTCTGATTGCAGCTTCAATCACTTTTGGGTCTGTCGAATCAATGACTAGGGGTGCTTCTATCTCAAGACTAAGCCTCTTGACCAGCTTAACCATGAATTCCTTCTCATCAGATCTCTCGGTGGTTGCAATACATACGTCAAGGCAATGTGCTCCATCCTCTACCTGATTTCTTGCGAGGTCAGTCAACCTGTCAAAATTATTTGCAAGCACCAACTCCTTGGCTTTCCTAGACCCTTGGGTATTGATGCGCTCCCCAATTATCATGGGGCGAGGCTCTTGCCTCAGGTCTACCGCCTTTAGAGCTGAACTTACCTTTGGAACCAATCTGATTCTTTATTTTTTTAATAATTAAGCCATTATATTTGCTATTCACATGGTTAGAAAAGTATGATCTATATCGAAAAATCCTTCTTACCTGTTTTATAATAAAAATCCAAGTAAGAACCATGGCGACGATTCAACAGTTCAAATTGAGAGGTAATAGCTCTGGTGGTTTCATAGACAGGGTGTACGCCATTATAAGGAATAGGAGCGGCAAGGTCACAAGCAAGGATCTTGATCAGATGATCGGCAACAAGCAGGATGTTAGACTTGCAATCACACGACTGACAGTTCAAGGTAGGATCAAAAGGGTAAGAGGCTTTGGGAAGAGGGGGATTGAATATTTCTACAAAGACGTTGCCCATCAGACGCAAAAAACTAAGTTGGAGCAAACAAACTACTAGTTCATCCTCTCATCATGAATATCTAGAATTTTTCTCAGCCCTGCGATATGCTGAGGATTGGTTCCACAGCATCCCCCTATCATTCTCACATGATCGTATTTGTTAACAAAATCTTCAAGCGCCTTTGCTATTTCTTCTGGCGTCATCTTATATATTGCACGACCGCCCTCATTCTGGGGCATGCCAGCGTTTGGCATTACCAGTAACGGAAGATCTTGCTCACTCAACCATCTTACGCTTGGCGCCATTTCATGTGGACCGGTGGAGCAATTGAGCCCAAATGCATCGATGTTCATGTTGCTTACAGTGGTGTAAGCTGCTTGAATGTTGGTTCCAAGCAGCATTTTGCCGTACTGATCTAATGTAACATTAGCAATAATCGGCACATTTCTAGCTACTTTTTCCATCGCCTTATGGCATGCCTCGATCGCCAGCTTGACCTCGAGTATGTCTTGACTTGTCTCTATCAACAGCGCGTCGACTCCGCCAAGAATGAGCCCTTCAGCCTGCACCACGAACGCCTCTTGTATATCATCAAGTGACGTTTCTCCAAGCGCAGGGTCATTTGAGCTTGGTAAATATCCGCTAGGGCCCATAGAGCCGATGATATATCGCGGTTTGCTCTCCTTGAACTCATTGCATACATCCTTTGCAAGTTCGGCCGCTCTTTTGTTAAACTCAACTGTCTTGTCGCCGTATCCATACTCGGCAAGCTTAAACTTATTGGAGCCAAATGTGTTAGTCTCAATGCAATCGGCCCCTGCCTTGAGGTAACCTCGATGAATCTGCTTTATCCACTCTGGTCGGGACAAATTGAGACCATCGTTGAATCCATCTTTGCCATCTGGAAAATCCTCTGTTTTGGGATTGAGACGCTGTATCTCGGTTCCCATGGCACCATCGAAAAGCAATACCCTCTTTTTTGCTGCGTCAATGAATGAGTCTTGCAAGTGCTGCAGAGATTTCTAACATCCCATGGAGTTTAAAACCTTTGTAAAATTGACACTATTGATAGCATCTCTTCATACAGATCCCATAAACGTAAGACCAGAACCGTCAAGAGGAAATATCTCTATATGCGACAGCTATTGTACTACAAAATCCCCATTCAGACAATCATGAGAGACAGGATATTCGGCGCGTGTCCATAGACTCGCGACGCGCAAAAAACACATAAACTGGACGCTACGTTGCACAAGCCCTCCTTAGGATAAAATACCAAGCCCATTATCAAGGCAACTGGCTGTCCCAGCATAGAGTTATGTCAGTCCATGCTTCAAAGATAATCGAGCTCGATGTTACCGCATAGTATACACACCTCTTATAAGTTCACGATGGCAAACGACAAAATCAATTGCATGTCTTGCATTGAGATCCATTACTCAGTTTAACCGGTAGCAGTGATATCTCGGGCAGTAATATCCTAGTCCTGTAGAATGTGGGACAAATCCGAGAAGGGAGAAAGGAAACTGTACCATTCAAGTCAAGAAACTTCGATTATTGTGGCTGAAGAAGTCACTACAGAGAAACCAAGGAAAAAAAGAAGCTAGTAAAAAGTAGCGATAAAGGGATACTCACAAAAAGAAAATGATAACCAAGATGTCTCATCCATTATTTTGATCTATCAGGGTGTGACCCGAGATATTGTGCGGGGAAAAGGCAAAGTGTCTTTGATGTCTTCAGTATTTGTTATCCACCGCATCAAGCGCTCAATGCCAAGCCCAAAGCCGCCATGTGGTACAGAGCCATACTTTCTGAGATCAAGATACCAATCATAGGCCGCAGGATTGAGTCCTTCTTTCTTGATGCGGTCAGTGATTGAAACAATATTGTCTTCCCTTAGACCGCCACTTGTTATTTCGCCAAAGCCACGTGGCGCTAGCATATCTGCCGCCAGCCCACTCCCTCTAAGGTGTGGGTTTTCCTTTACATAGAAGGGTTTGATTGCAAGCGGGTATCCTATCACAAATACAGGCTTGGTCACATCCTTAGTCAGCTCGCGTTCAGAATCGATATTAAGGTCATCGCCGAACTTTATCTCGCGCTTACTACCATTTTCTTGTGTGATCATGAACCCTTTTGACTTGAGAATTTCAATTGCCTTTTCATAAGACAGCCGCTCAAATGGCGGCTCGATCTTTTTCAGTTCAACTATGTCACGTCCCAGGTACGTCAGTTCCACAGCTCTATCCTTGATCGTGTTCTGGATGACGTATGAAACAAGCTGTTCCTGCACTTTCAAGATGTCTTCAAGTGTGACCCATGGTGACTCGGCCTCGAGATGGGAAAACTCTGCCAGATGCCTGACAGTTCGCGATCTTTCTGCACGAAATGAAGGTGTAAGGCTCCATACAGGTCCAAGAGAAAAAATCATGGCTTCCAAGTACAACTGCGCGCTCTGCGACAGGTACGCTTCTTCATCGAAATACTTGAGCTTGAAAAGTGTTGAGCCTCCTTCCACTGCGCCTTTGACGATAGTAGGCGCAGTCACTTCCATCCAGCCGTTTTTCACGAACCAACGCCGGCAATAGTCAAGTATAGTTGCTCTTATTTTAGCCATTGCGACCATCTTTCGCATGCGCATTGCCAGATGCCGCTTGTCAAGCAACAATTCTTCGCTCTGATACTCGCCTATAGGGTAATCAGTGCCTGCAATATTGTATATCTTGAGATTCTTTCCCTTTATCTCGTATCCTCCCTCTGGAGCCCTTGCATCTTGGCTTACAACGCCTGTCACTTCAATTGAAGATTCTATAGTAAGGCTGGCTGCCTTTTCGACAGGGAAGATGCATTGAATTACGCCCCCTCGGTCGTCGCGCACAAGCACGAATGCATTCTCTTTTTGCTTCCTTAGGCGATATACCCAGCCCCTGATCATGACTTCCTTTCCGACATAGTCCGACGACTTGACCTCGCTTGTCCTTAAGGACATCGAGATTTAGGTTTCTTGTCTAATTCTTAAATTTGTTCTGCTTAGAACTTGAGCTATCGGCTCTCTTTAACCTTCAAAGCTAACTAATTGTCACGTAGTGTGTGTGCTAGTATATATATGACTACCAGAATAAGAAAAAAAGAATTACTAGGAGCAGAATATACTTATCCTTTCTCCTGTTACTCCAAATAGATATTTTGAAGAAAAATAGTAAAGGGCAGCGTATTGGCACTAGAAGGAACATGGCTGATTAATCAAGATCAAGTTAGCAAGTAACCCAGGCTTGCAAGTTATCATAGAAACGCAAAGGCGGGCAGAGGCTAACGAAGTACTAGGCAGGCTTGAAAAATCTGAATTACAGGCTCGTGCAGTACTCATCCCCTAGATGCTGCAGGTATAATTAGGTATAATGAGGCGCCCACCCCCTTGCAAAGGGATGCCTGAAGGATTAGAGACTACTGCTGTTCGATGGTAGCAGGTCTTGTCCTAAAATTGCAACCCGATTGATATTGGTTGGTTGCGCTAATCTCATATGGGCCTAGCGGATGGTCTAGAAGTCGTCAAGAACATAGATACTAGCATTGACATATGGTATGGATTTGAGGTAGAACATTCTATAGAGTATAGTCGCTGCTTTTTTATCTCGTGTCATTCTGAAACGCGTTCATTTATAAGCTGTTGAAGTGATTTTGTTGTAGATCGAAAATCTTATTGCTCCTTATGTACCGTTCGTTCTAACCACAACATTGTCGCCCAATGCTCTCTTACTCTCCTTCGGAGCTCTGGGTACTTCCTCAAAGCCCAATAGTATGCTCCCCTTGCTAGCTCGTCAGCTTCCTTATTTTGATCACGCTTTACCCACTCAAACCTAATACTGTCAGGAGCAAACTTTGACCGTAGGATAACAGCTCTATCATACATTGGACTCAGTCTTGCAGCCCTTGTACTATAATATTCTCTATTCTTTAGTTTTCTAGTTATCAATTCACAGTCTCCTCTCATTAGGATTTCATAGTCATCATTATGATTAGCGTAGCCGTTTTCTACCAACCATTCCATAGCCTTTATAGCACTACCGTATTCCGCGGCATTACTATTAGCCTCAGGAGAAAAAGGTCTAACCGAATTAACCAGGCCAAAACTTCTATACGACGCCGTAGCGCTCTCGTTTTTCACTACAAAACCATAGCATGCTATGCCAGCAGGATTTGATGGTTCACACAAACCATCAAAGTTAATAAATAGCTTTTTCCTTACTGGGATTATTCATCCTCTCCTTATCAGCTGCTCTCTACACCATCGACCTCTTTTTCTCTTCTGTATTGTATCAAAAATTACGGTATCTCGAATTTTGCGATAAACCTTTATGCTCTGCAGCTCTTTGCTACAACCACATTTACGCATCTTAACATCATGTATATTGTTGTAGCCGCAAATAAAGCAATGATTTGAATAAAGTTTCTATAATCTTTCCTTCTTTCCTATGCGAAAGTCATTTTCAATATATCTTTTTAGTTTGTCAAAATCATCCTCGATGTACGACAGAGTGTATCTAGCATAAAACTGTAGCCTAGATCCTTAACGCTTCTGCATCTATCGACAGCAATAATCACTTATTATATGGTTTCGATAACGCTTTCTAACTCAATGGCGCGGCAACACCTTGTGCAGTTATCTATTTAGATAGCGGATCCTAACAGAAGGATGGCCACTAGCGGCTGAAATCCAGCAATATAATGAGTGGTGAATGAAATAAGTGAACTTTCTCATACACCCTTTAAATCTATAGTGTCCTCACCCTTCTTGATGAAAACTACCCTTACAGCAGCAGTAGTTGCGGCTTTTGCAATCGTTGGCGGAATATTTAGCACATCAGCTCCGGCACTGGCACAGACCAATAGCACAGACACTGCAACCCCGGGCATGTCGATGGACATGGAGAAGAACATGATGGCTATGATGCGTGAGATGAGTGCGAACCACAAGTGGGGAATGATTTCTAGCATTCAGAATGACGAGCAAGGGCGACCAGCGTGGATTGTTGCAGGCCACTGGATGATGGAGATGGCTTCGCAGAATAATACTGCCACATCTGACACGACAGGTAGGATCAGCAATGTCTCAGGCTTCAATGCAATGCTTCAGATGGTAAGGCTCAATGGCTCGGCTATGCATAGTCATGTGATATCCAACTTCACACAGGTTGGAGACGCGACCTTTAATGGCGACACCAACTCGACTACAATAACTGGCACAGCCACTATTACAATGCGCGAAGGTCCAGTCCAAGATGTGCAAACTACAATAGAGATAGCACAGGACAAAGTGATAGCGATATCACCTGACCCAGCTGCACTTGAAAATCACTTTGGAGACACACCTATCTATGGAATAGTAGTCTCCCCGGAAATGATAGAACAGATGATGATGAGCTATGGAGACATGGGCGGCATGATGAATAGCAGCGGCGGCGTGTAGACAGGAGAATCAGCACACACAGAAACTAATATTTGACAAATGTGGAGGCATACCACCCCTTATTTTTTTGGATTATCGAAAACCTTCCATTTATGAACCCTCTATCAAATTTATTTGCACGAAGTTTTAACTCCGCTCTGATGGTGATGGTTTTCTACCTTTAGGTTCTGCATCAATGACATATTGTCCTCACCATGCAAGTGATAGGTATATGGCCTTTTGAAGATCATCCTTACTATTTACACAAGGAAACGTATGAAAGAAAGTGGTTTCGAGCGCATATATCAATTCGAGCACTTCATTTCTAAGAAATCCTAGTATGTACGCTACCGAAGAGTCATAGGTATTGAAAGCTCTAGTATCAGCATTATAACTAAAAATGACAGCCATTGGCGATCTTGATTTCTCTAATTTCCAGAATGGCCCTCTGCAGGCAGGTGCTAATTTGCCTGAATCAACTAGGCATTTGTTGTAGGAATTAAGATTAACTGCTTACAGAAGCGATATTGTTTATTGCTTCAGTATGGTATTTTTGTTTAATACAGTCTTAACTTCTATCACCACGCAGACAACATCAAATGGGGACGGGCTTTTTATTCGGTTCCTTTTCTCTCATTTGCGGATATTCTGAATTAGCGAAGTGTAACGTGCAATATTGTGGTAGTATAATAAGTTCTTCCTTACTAGTTCAGGGTGCTTTTTATGCGAGTAGTTGTGATAACCTTGTAGAAAGGTAAACAAACTAAAACAGACTGTGTTAGCAGATAACAGAGCATTCCTACTCCCCTTCTCCAGGAAAACCCCCGTAATTCTTCTATGACCGCTAACACAGTCCTCTTTACCTTTCTAAAGAATGCGATACTTATGTATTATTACACTTGAGCAATATTATTTCGTATTCTTCGTTGAAAATAATGTTATCTAGCATAAATAGTAAGCCTACCGACCACAGTTTGCATTATATTTTCTTTTGGGTAATTGACTGCGGCTATCTCAACTTTCAGTCTACAATTTAGTATTGATGTCCCTCTTTTAAAGATGGGAAGGTCAATTTCAACAACCATATCATTTCCATCTTCATACGTGTCTTTATAGACAAAACTAACCTGTAAAAATCTTCTTTTGTTTTTTATCGACTCTCTCAAGAATCACTTGTCTGTTGGCTAATAACTATTTGTAATTTTTTTATATATAAAAGTGCATCACTTGCTCTTTTATAAATAGGCAAAAAGATATAGCTGGAAAAACAGCATCCCCTATACCGCGTCACCATCGAAATAACAATAGAAAAGAGAGAGGATGATGCATGTACCGTCAAAAACCAATAAGACCAAAGAAAGAAATAGCATTTCATCTTTATGACACACATAATAGTCATGAAATGTGCATGTTGTGGAGGAGACATGCTACCGGAGAAGGATATTGGTGACTCGATACTATACAAATGTGCAGAATGCGGATTAAGCGACAGCAGAGTGAAGAAGAATCAGAAAAAAAGAGTTGACATTGGGTAGGTGGTAGCTAATGATAAAAGAATCTAGGCCTTTTTGTTTTTTACGAGTTGACTATAATATTATCACCATTACTCAATCTCTTCGTATAGGGTTCATTGTCTGTGTTGTAGAAGTTCCTTTCAGAAATACCTTGATCATTTACCTCTGTTACTTCTACTGTTCCCGAATATGCGATTTCTACAAGATTGTCTGTTGCGGAGCCTCCTCCTGTTATTACAGCATCATCAAAATCCCGGTCGACCATTATCATACTAGAATTTCTGGTCAAAAGATATTCGCTTGATGTTATGTTGGAAAACTTGATATTCTCTAAAATATTATTGTAACTTCTCGTTGAGTTAATACCCGTAGTGGAGCCAAATATGGTATTATTGTGGACCAAATTGTTTTCTGTCAAGCCATCATCCGGTTCTGAGGGATTAAACAAAAGTATTCCTTCGGAGGTTGCTCCTTTAACCGTATTGTTATATATTTGGTTATTTGATGATTCTGATACTATTATTCCACTAGTTGCATTGTAAATTTGGTTATTTCTCGCAATTGAATCAGTCATGTTTCTTGAGAGGAATATGCCTGCCCGTATGTTGTTCTCTACCTTGTTTCCCTCAATGAGAATATTGGTGCAATTAACTGAACAGATTATCCCTATTGAATTGTGATGAACCCAATTATTTGTAATATTCATATCATGAGTTCCACTATGAGGATCCACAGCGTAGTTTAAGTTATGGTGGTATTCGTTTCCATCAATTGTGATGTTGTACGCGGCAGTAGAATAAAATGCTCTCCACATATGATGAAACTTGTTTCCCCTTATCTCCATATTACTAGAAGGTCCGTATCCAAACCGGGAAGAATCCTGTCCATGAAGATCAAAACCTCTTCGTCCTAGCTCATTATATCCAAGGTATGCAAATTCCGAATTTATTATTTGAGCACCTTCGCTTGCATCAAACTGGATGTAACCACGGCTAATAGAACCCTTCCTATCTTGTTGAATAACGTCGTTTGTAGAAGAATTCCATGAGGTTATTTTTACACCATCTATCAGTATTTTTCCATGAACTATTATTCCATTTTCGCCAGCAAGCTTCAGGTATTGCAGATTGTCAACGCCGTTTGAAGTCATTTCAAATGTAGCGCCATCGGCTACACGCAAGTTAGCTTTTAGGATGTATTGACCATCTTCATCGAGCTTTTCAAGTATGGACTGATTATTTATGGTGCGAATAAGATCTTCAAAAGATGCATGGGCGCAGTCTATATTAATGGTCTTTTCTGCAGGTTCAAAGTCTATACATTCTATCGGTCCCTCAAGGTCAAAGAAGGGCGGTTGTTGATAAGATATAGCGATCGTAGAGAATAAGAGAACCGCCACTACTGCGCAGGCAAAAGATATTTTAGGAATATTCATTATAATATTGCTTCTTTTTAACGCGTGTATAAGATTTATAAATTTAAACGAATCTATTCTTTTCAGTATAAGAAAACATTGAAGATGTTATGAAGAATATTGTATCAAACTTCTCTGCAATTTCATTCCGTGGCGGCATTTTGTCAAGGAATTACTTATGTAATGTAGTATATATCTGCATTGCATATTTTTCGATGCCTTATATTTGACTGGACTGGGTAATGGTCAGCACCTTTTGGTTGTTTCTGAAAAATTTTTGTGGACAACCCATAGTTTTTAGATATAATTCTAATTGATAATACAATAACTCTTCATAAACTTATGCTAGAAACCATTAAATAATTTCTCCTGTCAGGACAATAACTAATCGTGACTCTAAAGAGAAAAATTACTACTATTAGTCATCACCCATTTATCATCAAGGATTTGCTAAGCGGCAAGAGCAAATCTGAAATACGTATGAAGATACGTCAGCTAAATGACAGAGCACGTAAAACTGCAGAGGATTCAGAAGTAAGGTCTTTTATAACAAGACTGAAGCAGGCTTCGTCTAGTTCTTATCATGCGGATCCAAGCGGAAGAATGAAGATTAACAAACTTTGTTGTATTGAAGATTGGGAGAACCTCGAAGTAAAAGAGATAATTACAAACATACAAGATATTACATACTACGATAAATGCCAAGGCATACTTGCAAGAAAACCAGGGCAGATCCATAGAAAAGATTGGGAGTGGGCGCTTGGAATAATCGCCATGAGGAGATTTGGCAAACTAAATGATAATAATATTGCGCTAGGAATTGGCGCTGGAAGAGAGCTAATTTTATTTTATCTTGCAAACCATCTAGGGCATGTCTATGCTACTGACCTGTATAGTACAAAGGAGTGGGAAGATTTTGCACCTGCTGATTTTCCAGAAAATCCAAGCAAATACTCTCCGTTTCCATATAATCAAAGTGCTTTGACAGTATTAAGGATGAATGGCACCAGGATGGAATATCCTTCTGACAGCTTTGATATTGTATTTTCCTTTTCCTCCATTGAGCACTTCGGTGGAGAAGGCTATTCTGGTGCACTTGAAAGTCTAAAAGAAATGGAAAGGGTACTCAAACCTGGAGGCATTGCCATAGTGGCAACTGAATATATAATTAACAACAAGAATCCGCCTGATCTCACCAATCAATTTTATAACGAACGTACAATCTATTCGCATCTAATTGACAGATTAGATGTAATGAAGCTTGTAGAGCCATTGGATTTAGCAATATCTCCAAAAACATTAGACAAAGGCATTATTGACGCATCTAATGCGGTGGACTGGGATACAAGTAAAGTCGATGATGACTTTAAACACACTAACCCCTACATAGTAATTAGGCTAGGTAACATCTTAGTGACATCAATAATGCTTGTTTTTCAAAAGAAATGAAATACGCCATCTAGCTTTCAGATACATCACATTGATTTGTCCCTACATTGTTTTACTGTGATTGTCTATTGTATGCTGTCTGAGTTGTCCTCTGGATGCAAAGGACTTGTCACATACTTTACATGAAAAGCTAGCAGATACACTGGAAGTTGATTCGTCGGACTCATTTTTAAGATGGGCTCCTATACCAGTTCCTCGATAAGAGGAATCACCCTGTATCTCTTTTTCATTTTGGTATCCATAGGAACATAATCCATGAGTAGCTATAACTCCAGAAGGAGCGTCTTAGTAAATCCATACCTTCATCTTTTGCAATAGCGCAATGGTTGGGTTTGACAAAAATATGTACAGTTTTAGCAGAAATATCCTTTATGATTATCAGAGTCTCTAAATTATCTAATTCCCCATAGCGTACAGCAATCTTCGGTAGCTTTTTTTGTATTGTTGCTTCTTGAGGTATATTCTGGGTTAACATGAACTCTCAGTTTCTCTCGACACAGCATATAGGAGACAACAAATTATGAAATGTTAACTAGCATGAGGGCTAGACTATTTCGATAAAGTATTGAGAGTATTTTTCGTTTCATTAAGTCCAATGGAAGACTTGCAGGCTACGTGGTATTGCAACGAAAGGAGGCATGGGGAAATTTGAGGGTCGAGGAGAGTAACAATGAGGCATCAAATATTATCAGAGATACTTCCAAAGAATATAATAAACAACTTCGATATCAGAACAGGAAGGATACAGAGATATGTCACTACTGACAGAAATAAGCAATAACCGGCGATATATTAACGAACATTGCTTGAAACGTTGTTTGCTTTGCATTAGAATTTAATGGCTTTAAATTTAATAAAACTGAAATTTCTATTAGTGCTGTCTGCTCAATTGTCAGGTTGTTGCATCATCACTACTAGCAATCTTATTATTGTTATTGTTATTATCACCATTGTATATTTCTAAGGCTTTCGCTATTTTCTTTCCACCGTCCGTTCTTTTCAAAAGAAAGGTCAGTTCCTCGATCCCAAGTGAATGTTCTTCTCGTGAGCCATCTGCATTTTCGAATCGTAATATTAATTCATTTTTCATAGGGCTCTTTTCCCTTAACTTCCTTATAATTGGCGAATAGTGCTTGGCGGTAATTTCCAAAAATATTGTCACCAAACTTGGATCATATGCTAAGATGTTGCTGTTGCCTATGCTTATAGAACTTTTATTTGCGTCTATTACCAGAGCATCTTTGTCCTCAACTCTGATTGAAGATAATTTGCTGTATAATGCTAGTTGGGATGGTTCATGGTATAGCAGGAGTTCAATCTTATCAAGAATAGCTCTGCCAAGAAGCAGTATCTCTGGAATATCAGTAGCTTCAGCTATATCTTTGATTGCCAATATGTCTTGTACTTTTCCATGCTCGCTTGAAGTAAAATCTATTCTTGGCAATTTATTATACTCCAGATAATGTGTTCTAGGCTTTGCAGAAGCACCGGCAGTATTTGTAGTAGCACCATTGCTGTCATCGTGGCTTAGTTCTGAAATTCTATATCTGATCTGTATCAAATTATCATCTAATTTGGATGGGTTATCTACAAGCACTACCAAAAGATTCTCTTTGCCATCAGTGTTTGCCGAGTAAACATAGTAATCTTCAACGTTTACAAGCCTTGGTGGTCTTTTATTCTGGGTCTCTTTGTCAAGTCCAGACAAAAAATCAAGAGATTTTTTTAGCCTTCTACTTATTGGGGTCTTTAAGCCCACAGGTACCATTATATTCTTCAAACCAAAATCTGATACCTTTCTTCTTTGGTTCCAAAATTCAATTTCTGTGCTCCTGATTGAGAGAGAATAGGAGATAGATGTAATGGTGCTGTCAGATAAACTGGAACTATTTTGCGGCAATGTGTTTGTGAGCAAAATGTTGTAGTGTTTATTATCGCCAAAGGTATTGTCAATAGATATCTGCAATCCCTTTTGAAGATTGGATGTCATAACAAAAGGTAATTTTTCGTAGCCCTTTGAAAGCAATTCATTCAAAGGTTCTAGCGCACTATTTAAAGATCCTTCAATTCTTGAATAAATGTATCTCCGATAACTATCAGATTGTTTGAGAAATACTTCTCTGGAATGTATAATGTTACTTCTCAGTGTACTACTCGCTATTACGAATGGATCAGCTTCGCTTGGAATGGAATATCGTTCTCTTAATGGTTCATTGTACCTTATGCCAAAATTGCCAAAGATATCTCCGAGAGTTCTGCTTAGTTGATCTATCTTGGAGACTATTTCAGATTCCAAAGACTCTGCGTTAGCGAGCACTGCTCGTAGACGTTCAAAGTCATTGTGCGCTTGGAAAATGATATCAGATAAATTAGTAAAATCCTTGAGTTGAGATAAGAAATCTATGTTCTGCTCTAATGGGGTATAATCAGCATAAAGGTATCTTCCACGTTTTCGAAAGTTATTGCCTTCGCCTTGTCCTGTTATCATATTATTATTTTGCTATCAAGTATGGCTGACCATTTCAAGGATATAAATCAAATATTGAAATAGCGAATTGGTGACGATGATAGGTTCAAATTCCATCTAATCCTGTTTTTCGTATTATACCCCTATCAACTCTTCCGTGATCTCGAAAGCAACTTTTTTCCTGTAAATGATCCAGTATCTTCTGAAAACCGACCTATTCACTGGGTCATACCCAACCTCAATTATCTTCCTGAATGTCTCAAGACGCGAATTAGCAATTATAGTTCCAATGCCTAATTGTTTTTGTCTTATCTGGCATGTTATCTTTTTGGGTAGATTGTATACAAAAATCTTACTATGCGCTCTTATGAGAACCTTATCTACACCATTAAGTAGTACTGAGTCTCTTGAAATTGTCTTTTTATTTTCTCGTTGTTCTACTATATTGACTCTTACTGCAGCGCCTGTCAGTATACTTAGAGCCTGCTCTATGGTACCTGTCTCGGCTAGCAGAGTCTTTTGAGCCAGTCCGAGCTTGATCCCAGCTCTTCGTTCAAGTTCAAAAATATTTTGCAGCATGAAGCTTCCAAGGTCGCCTTTTCTCAGAACTGCACCTGCCAACGTATGGGTGGTAAGGCATAAGTGTTATGAAAAGATTATTCTGTATGCTAGCAGAGAGAGGGCAAACGTTATTGTGCCGACACTGATGGCCTTAAGGCCATCCTCTAGCCTCATGGCCTGAGCAGTGTCGCCATTTCTTTGCTTTAGCTGCTTATACGGTCGAGACATTCTGATCTCTGCATAGCTGGCAAGTCCTGCCAAGACTGCCACAGATAATGCGAGGATGCTGATCGAATTTGTCTGTATGATGTATCCTGCCAAGAGCGGTAAAGACCCCCATGACACGGCGAACCAAAAGTCATTGTGGAAGAAGCCGTCCCATAATTCATAGTTATATGTAAACAAGAAGAACCCTTCAAGTAGTGCGATGACTGCTAGGAGTGGGACAAAGGATACAATGTAATAGAGTCCGATTGCATAGGCAGCTGTAAATGTTCCTATCATAATGGTCAATAGCTGCACTTTGGTAAAGTAGCTGCCCCACGGTTTGATTTTTTTTGACCCAAGGCTATCCGCCACGTGGGCTGAGATTCCAAGTGCAAGTGTGTAAATCAAGACAATCGCTCCGACCCTATCCCATGCTATCTCGCCAGCAAGCATCGTGCCAATAATGGCAAATGAAACACACATCCCCGTATATGGTAGAAACAACAAGCCAACAAAAACGCGAAATCTCACAGGGCCAAATTTGGGCACGAACCATTCATTCATGCGCGTCTCCTTGTCTGCACTCATGGCTTTTCAGCAGAGATCATAGCGGAAGTGCAGGCGGTGTACCATCTGCAATTGATGTTCTGAAATTCTCTGTGCTTAAGCGCATATATTGTGTGATCTACCCAGTCAGATTTTTTTATGACATCATTCAGCTGCCCAAAAACAACTTTCCATGGTGTAACAAACCTTCCTGCTAGTCTGAGCAATGCAAAATACATGCTCCATAGATTACGCATGAGCCCCTTAGGATAAGTGAAATCATGGAATATCACAACACCACCTGGCCTGAGTACTCTCCAGCATTCGTCAATTACCTTTTGGATGTCGACATATTTGGCGAGATAAGAAGATACCATCGCGTCAAACGATTCGTCTCTGTAGGGTAGAACTTCGGCTGTGCCCTGCGCTAAGGGCAGCTTCAGTTTGCGCTTTGAGGCTAGAAGGTATCCAAATGTGAGGTCAATCCCTGTCACGCTTTTACCTCTCTCTGCTAGCATTGAGGATAGGATGCCAGTCCCGCAGGCAAGCTCTAGGATCTGGCTGTGGTGGCTGACTGCCCTTATTATCTCATATTTCCACGCAATGTCCTGTCCAAACGTCGCCAGTCGTAAGACTAGGTCGTAGCTGTCGGCGTTGGCAGGAGTAAAGAAGCGCATTGCTTGCGCATGACCCTCATGAACCAGCATTATCAGTGCTGTTACAGTCCCACTTACTTTTATGTATTGAAGACTCACAGATTTGGCACTAATTCTAATTTATTATTTTGTTTAATTAACAGGCTTCTTCTGCGTTTAACGTAGTGCTGGTGGGGGGGCTCCCCAGCAGTTAGTCATTCATTCACTCATTGACAACGCCTATTTTCTCTTGGCCGCCATTCGGGTAGCCGCAAGTGTCGCATTTCTTACCTCTAAAATCGGCCGCCACTGTGTTTGTTTCTTCGTCTCTGCTAGTGGCTGCTAAGCCTGTTGGCCGCATTTTCCCGACTCCGCATTTAGGACATGTTGGTAATTCTGGTTGTTGACCTTGTTGCCCTTGATTTTGTTCTTCGTTATTTGCCATATGCAGACACTTTGCATTTATTGAATTTAACTAATTTTTTATGCTAACTATTGCTAACTTTATTCTGCTATCGCTTTATAATGCCGTTTTTTAGTTGTATTTCCGTAATAATTTGGTCATATAACCACTTTACACTTCTTTTATTCTTCTTCGGTTCTCAAGTATACAATTCCTTCTCTTCATAGAAGACATTCTTAATAAATACCACTGCTAGCCCTGAAAGGGAGGGCAAGAGGACATACGTACGCACGCTTTAGCAAAACTAGGCGTCATTTTTTTAGTCTCTCTATTTACTTCTGTATGTGTAGTCATACGATTCTATTCAGATTTATCTTCACCAATACATTAAGTCGTTATGTGATTGTTTTTACTCCGCACACAAACAAACATGTCAAACATTATAGTTGGAAATGGTGGTGGTCGTGGCGGTGCTGCTGTAACAGCAATTACAGTAATGCTGATTCTGATGGCGTCACCAGTAATATTGACGACAACAACAACAAAAGCATTTGCAGCCCCTATAAGTAATAAGGACTGCAATGACATTCAGTTTCGTCCATATGAATCGTCTTCCTTCTATTCGAAGCAAGCAGATCATACACTAACAATAGAGACTTCACAACATGAATACTCTGTGGACATAGATAACGTTATAGTTTCGAACACTGATGACAGCTCGTATTACAAAAACGTAGATGCAAAGGATCCTAAAGGTCTTGTGTTGCTTCCGGCAGGTGGGACAATAAACATTACACTCGTAACCCAGGAAGGTGGCGGCAATGTTTTTCTATACAATGACAAAGTATCTGATTGCCAAATCCTTTTAGGACAAGTACAAGACAAGGATAAGATAGGTCTTAAAACCGTAAGTATAGAAGTAAGCGATGATTTTCCAAGTATTGCCAAACAAACTGTTCAAGTGCCTGATGCAAGTGACGTTGTTGGTAAGCACTTCACAAAGTTAGGTATACAATTAAAGTATAATCCTGAAGTGCATGAGTACTGGCTAATATCTCATAGAGTACAAGTAAGATAATCTACTACTGATGGGGGGATATATCTTCTAGATTGGCAAGCTTCTTCTTCTCCTCACTAAACACAATACAACCTGGAGCATTTCAATCTCTTCTGTAGCTAGCTAATATCTTTCTCTCCATTGTCCGTTGATAT
>DATDKS010000083.1:0-6828 GCA_036519825.1 Nitrososphaera sp.
TCTTTCTCCATTGCAAAGCAAGCGGCTATACAGCATAAAACGGGTATGAGAAAATGGAGTAGAAGAAAGTTAAATGCCAAGATTATAATTGACGTGGCACATTTTTTTCTGCTGTGGAGATGCAACACTCCTCTAGTCCAAAGGTGGCTAGAGGCCTTTCATTCTGTGCCCTTGCTATGTTGTACTCTGTAATGCTGGTTGGCGTTTACATCAGTTCCTCGAATCAGGGGCTTTCCTGCCATGAATGGCCGCTCTGTCCAAACGGCTTTGGCCTGCCTTCCGAGAAGCATTTCTTTGAGCATTATCATAGGGTCATGGTGGTGATAACGGCTGGCCTCATCTTTGCTGCTGCTGCATACTCATTCACGAAATTCAAGCCAGCGCGAAAAACCGCAATCATTGCAGCAATAGTCATATCGGTGCAGATACTATTTGGCATGTTGGTGGTCACTACCAATCTTGAGCCTCTTCTTGTCGCAACTCATCTGTCAACTGGTATCTTGCTTTTTGCCATGACACTCATGACATTCCTAGCATCGTATAAAGTAGGGCCTTAATAGATCTTTTTGCATATATCGGAAAGACCTTCTGTCTTAAAAGGAGAACCCAATCCGATATCTTTTTGTGGATCAAATCCGAGGGCCGCTGTCATGCTTTGACGGCCTATGGTGATACAGACAGCTTTTTCAGTACTCTGAGCTAGGTCTTCTAAAGCACTTGGATTTGCGAGCCAGAAGAATATTAAATACTCATAACTACTTTTGTGATGCACACCATAGCAGATCTTATTAATCTCTGTACCAGAACTTGATCCTATTATAGCCAAGTGAGGTGCGGTGTGGTTCATGTTCTCCGTCTGTGTATCCAATCAGTCCCGAGCACTCACGGGATCGCTCCGCAGAGAGGACGTGGTGAAAAAGGAGCCTCTGTCTACAAACGGAGTCATCAACAAAATCCGATTAACATCCGCAATTACGAATAATCGTTAAATATGCTATTTATATGCGACAAGAGGTCGTTGCGTAGTTGAATCACCTTAGCACGCTTGTCGCCATCCAGATCAGTCGTCAGCAAAGCGTTAAGCCCTTCTACCAAATATTTGATGTTTGGCAGCGTCAGCAGGACCTTTCCTTCGTCTTGATTTTTACTCTCCATTGCTCACTTGTATATTACTGGCGGCGGTTATTATTAATCTCGCTGGAAGTTGGTGCAATAACAAATAATAGTGTATATCTAATGCTTATGACCAAAGCTCATCGTATATGGCTGAGAGCCAGCGACAGACCGTAATTAACTTGTACAATTCCGGCATATCCCCCGAGATAATTGCATTCCAGCTCGACATCCGCCCTGAAGATGTCGACAAGGTAATCCAAAGCATAAATGAGACGGATGAGCCCGCCACGCAAGCACCTGAAGCTGCCCTCTTAGCATCTTTCTACCTTGATGCCGTAGTCGACCTTGACAAGGCGATCAGGATGGCTCAGCAAAGAGTCTGGAAGGCGCTTAAGGTGGAATCCAGCTTCGACATCTCTACTGAAGAAACGCATGAAATTCTTTCCAAGTACTCCAAGTCAAAAGTTATGCTCGTAATCCTCCACATAGACCTTGTCGGCTCCACTAGATTGTCATCTGATTTGCCGACTGATAGGCTCGCAGCCATAATCCAAGCGTTCACACAAGAAATGTCGATCACAATATCGGCATATGGTGGATATGTGTTAAAATACGTGGGAGATGCCATCATGGCGTTTTTCCTTGCAAACAATGACAAGTATCTACCAAGCATCAATGCAGTCAACTGCGCCCACTCGATGGTCAAGATAATTCGGGAAGGCATAAACCCGATCTTGAACCAGTATGACTATGCTGAGATGAACGTGCGAGTGGGTATAGACCTAGGCGAAAATGTCGTGGTACAATACGGATGGGATACCTTCAACATAGACGGCAAAAAGTTCAAGAGACCTCACTTTGACATCTTGGGTCATACCATCAATATAGCAACGAAAATGACATCGCTTGGCAAGCCGGACCAGATAGTGATAGGTCAGATGGTCTATGATGTCCTAGACGATCGACAAAAATCAGCATTTCATCGGCTTCCAATAAGCGCCGATGTATGGGGCTATATGAGTGACTACTCCGGCGGTATTTACCCCGTTTACGGCACATATAGTGCTTATGTGCATTAAGTATATATCAGAAAAAAACACACTATTAGCGTCATTAGATGCACTCCATAGAATACGAGGACTCTTTTGTCAAAATTGCTGGTTTGATCGGAGGCGAAGAGTACATCAAGGTCGCCCGCGCCCTCTTGAATACCAAGGATGTGACAGATGAGGAGATTGCGAGCGCAACAGGATTAAAGATAAACATCGTACGCAAGGTTCTTTATGACATGTTTGGCAAGGCGCTGATAACTGGCATCCGTGTCAAGGACGAAAAGAAAGGTTGGTTCGTCTACCGCTGGCGCGCCAAGCAGGATCAGGTCGACAATTTCATTGACAATCAGAAGAAAAAGATCCTTGACCGGCTCCACAATCGTCTTGAATATGAAGAATCAACAGAGTTTTACCACTGTGGCAACCGTGATTGTCCGCGGGTGAAATTTGACGTAGCAATTGAATTGTTTTTTAAGTGTTCCAACTGCAAAGGCTCACTCAACATGATAGATAATACCAAGATCAAAGAAGCGCTGCGCCACAAGATAGACCAGGTAACTACTGACATCAATTCAAACAAAAAGTAGATTATATGGATATTTGGTGCTAAATAGTACAAGAAATTCCTTCTATGGTCAGTGTTTGTAATTTTTGTGTGATGTCACTACTGCATCTCTATACAGGTCCAATGACACACTGATGTCTGTGTTTTTTTCGTAAGACAGAAAAGAGCAGCGAGCATCCTTGTATGGAAAGATTTAAGGGTCATCCACCACTGATCGGTGATGGCTGCCATTCTACTTTGACAGAGGTACCTTTCTTGCAAATGAATGTTCCTTATATACCCATGAACATGAAAATAGATGCGACATATTCATTTCTATAATCCCTGTAGATTTCTGATGTCCACCGCTTTATGAGATGTCGCTGAGTGTAATAGACATGAAGGCTCTTGTATACCAGGGCCGATGGATGTGAGGACAGACAACTATCCCATGTCCATTAAGAACCTAAAATAGATCTTGCCTTTTTGAAAATATCAAACCACATATGCCATCTCAGCTTGCCCGTGTTAGTATTCTGCCTGCTCGGATGATATGATGCAAGTAGCACCTTACCGTTTATCTCATAGCTAGCTCCGTGGCTAAATTCGAGCCTTCCCAATCCTGCTGCTCGACAGTAAGCATCAAATCCAATCCTGCCGAGCATAACAATGACTTTAACATTATCTAAAATCTGCAGCTCTGTAATAAGATATTGGGAGCAGTTGACCAGCTCGGTTGGCAGTGGCTTGTTATCTGGTGGTGCACACCTAATCGCCGCAGTAATGTAGGCGTCCTTGAGAACAAGCCCATCATCCCTTGACCTGCTGGTCGGCATGTTTGCAAACCCTGATTCATACATCGCCCTTGCAAGCCAGTCGCCCGAGCCATCACCTGTAAACATCCTTCCTGTCCTGTTGCCGCCATGCGCTGCCGGTGCAAGCCCGACTATCAATAGCCGCGCCTTTGGATCGCCCCAGCTTGGCAGAGGCTGCGCCCAGTACTCTTCGCGTGCAAACCTCTTGACTTTTTCTTGGCCGATCTGCCTGATGTACTGTGACAATCTTGGACAGCGAGTGCATCCAATCACCTTGTAGTTGAGCCATTGCAGTTTGTCATAGGTCATGGACAACACTAGCAAACAAGCAGACATTATTAGAAAATCTTTTTATCACCCGTCAAGTGTTTGTTTTACGTTTGTCTACGAATATTAGTGCTAGCGACGACTTGACATGGATCGCTGGATCTGTGGTATTGAGCGACAACCCTCCCCAGCAGCTAAAATTCTGTAGGAAAAAGTTCGGGATCAAACAGGCAGACCTTGCAAGGCACATGCGCCTCACCCCATCCGTCCTGAGCGACTATGAAAAGGGCCGCAGGCCCTCCCCCGGAGTCAAGTTCATCAAGCGTTACCTGCTTTCGGTCTACGAGTTGGCTAGGTCAAACGGAAAGTCCATCGAACAAGTAGCGCCAACGCCAGTTGCCAGTGCGCATATAAACCAGCCATGACAAGATTCATTCACATATGCCTCTCATTACCGTGTCAATGTATCCGGGTAGAACCCATGAGCAGAAGGACGAGTTTGCCAAAGCCATCACCAATGCGGCGGTTCAGATATTGAACACAAAGTCAGAGCACGTGATCGTCGTCTTCGATGAGAAACCTCAGGAGAACTGGTTCCAGTCCGGCAGGCCGCTCTAGTGTAGCAAACTATTTTTATTTTTATCATCTTCTTTGAACTGATTGAGGAAAATAGCAGTAGTACAAATGAGCTCATCTGAAGACAAGCAGGAAAACCTGAAAAAATCTGTTGACTTTATCCATGAAGCGGCCAGCAGGAATGCACATCTCGTCTGCTTTCCAGAATTCCAGATGGCTTTTTCGCCCCCTAGCCAATCTGCAATCCAGTTGGCTAGAATTGCTGAAACCGTCAGGGGCAACTTTGTTTTGACACTTGCAGCGGCTGCAAAGAAAAACAGAATCGGAGTTGTTGTCACTATTTATGAGAAGAGCAGCAAGCCCCGGCATGTTTATGATACTGCTGTGATCATAAGCGAGAGGGGTGCAATAACATCGGTATACCGTAAGCTGCACCTTTACGACGCACTAGGGTTCAAAGAGTCTACAAAACTTATGCCTGGCAAATCAATCGTCAAGCCTGACAAGACACTTGCTGGCATTGCAGGGCTTTTGATCTGCTATGATTTGCGCTTTCCCGAGCTGTCGAGATTATTGACAATTAAAGGTGCAGATGTGCTTATCGCACCATCTGCCTGGGTCGCAGGGGAGATGAAAGAGGAACACTGGCAGACGATGATTAAGGCAAGGGCTATTGAAAACGGCTCCTACATAGTTGCCCCTGACCAAGTGGGCAATATTTACTGCGGCAAGAGCATGGTAGTGGATCCGTTTGGCGTAGTGCTTCTAGATATGGGTAAGCGGGAAGGTATGGAAATAGTTGATATTGATAAGACGCGTATACAGCAAGTTCGCAGAACCTTGCCTATGTTAAAGAACCGTAGAACAGATATTTATACTCTATCTCCTAAATGAAGAAATAGAGGCGAACGGTTTCTATCACATACTCGTAACAAGATGAGATATTCTTCTCCTCTCTTACCATAAGTAAATGAAGAGGCTAAAAAAGCGTATATTATGTGGCGCCTCGTCTTTTTGAAGGACAATGAATGTTTGTGCAAATTCTCCACTGCTTTGCGCCTCGAGCAAAAACAACTCCTACCAACGGCCAGCTACAGTCTAGGCATGATTTGCCTGTAGTTCTAATTGAGCCCTTTTGTGGCAGCGGCGCAGTTGCCTTGCAGCCACCGGCATAATTCGAACATCCAACAAAGCGCTTTTTTGTAGTGCGTGATCGGACCATGCAAAGCTGCCCTTTCTTACATAGTGGGCATTTACCAAGCACTGCCGCCTGTGCACTGTCAGACGATACAGCATCGTTTATCCGCGCTCCGATATCAGCTTCCTTTTCTATGACTGAGGCCAGTGACTCCAACAGTTTATCTACTGCCTGCTCAATTACAGAAATACTATCCGCCGATCCTTGCTCCACGTTTGCAAGCTGCTCCTCCATCAACCTTGTCATTTCTGTGGAAACTATGTCTGGCGCAAACTCTTTCATAGAATCAACGACTGCAAAGCCGAGGTCAGTTACCTCGACCCCGCCCTTCGATGCTGCCAAGTAGTTTCGCTTGAATAGAGTTGATATTATGTCAGCTCTTGTGGCCTTGGTCCCTATTTTTTCCTGCTCCATCTTGGCAAGCATACTTGCTTGGTTGTAGCGGTAGGGAGGCTGAGTGAATTTCTCTTCCAGTTCGACGCCTAGATTTTTCAGCAGGTCGTCCTTATTAAGCTCCGGAAGCGTGCGCTGATTAAACCTGACATAAGGCTTGTAGAACACCATCCAGCCTTCGTAGGTTAAGGTCATACCTCCTGCCTTGAAGATGTATCCCCTTACATCGATTGTAACATTTATGCGCCTGCTGACGGCTGGATCGCCAAATGCTGCAAGGAATCTCTTCACTATAAGATCGTACACCTTGAATTCAAGGCCGCTCAGTTTCTGCTGCGGTGCAACGCCCGTTGGGTAGATCGCAGGGTGCGCTGGATCTGTCATTCCACCTTCATTTGGCACAAGTCGATCCTTTGAGAGAAGCATCGATACCAATTGACTATATCTGCCAATCTTTAAAAGGCCAGAAATTATTTTATTATATCCTATGGAAGGTGGAAGCTTTTGGCTTGATGTGCGCGGATATGAAATCAGTGCTTGCAAATACAATTTTTCCGCTATTGCAAGTATATAAGCTGGGCCAAGCTTGAACAGGCTGTATGCTTCTCGCTGCAGGTCGCCGATGTTGAACGGCACGGGTGAGCGCAGCACCTGCTTGTTGTCGCTAACACCTTTTACAGTTCCGTTTCTGTCTACGCAGGCATTTATAATTGCCTTAGCTTCAATAGGCGTCTCCACTTTTGGCTTTTCATACTGCGCAGAAAATATCTGTCCTTCTTTGTCAAACTGCGCAGTTATTATCCAGTAGGGATCTGGTATGTGCAACCTCACCTCGATCTCCCTGTTGACTGCAAAGGCAAGCGTCGG
>DATDKS010000084.1:0-22811 GCA_036519825.1 Nitrososphaera sp.
CTTGGCAGAATTGGGATCGCTTGACCCGGTTCCAGATGTCACCGTGTGTGGGACTGTGTCGTGATTAACAACTGTGACTTCATCGCCTTTCTTTGCTGTCAGATCCTCTGGATCAAAATCGGGGCTTCCTTGCACTGCAGCACCTTCAAGAATGTTTATTGTAGGCCCCCCACCACCACCAGCGGCACTGGTGCCGCCACCTGCTGTTTGATTGCCGCCACCTGCCGCTGCACCTTGTCCAGCTGCCGCAACTGTAAGTTGACCTGCCATAAAAGGGTGAATAGTGCAATGATAGGGAATAGTCTGGCCTTCGCTTACGCCCTTTAGCTCAACAGGAGTTGATTTTTCGCCCCCATTAATTATGCTTGTGTCAAACAACTTGGCGGAATCAGGATCGCTTGGCCCGGTTCCAGAGGTTGCAGTGTGTGGGACTGTGTCTTGGTTGTCCCAAACTACCTTATTGCTAATGGGTACCTGAGCTGCATCGGGATCATAGTCCGGGCTGCCCTGTACTGCCGCCCCTTGAAGTATTGCTATACTAGTGGTGCCTGCTTCTGCGGGTGATTGTTGCTCCTGTTCTTGCGCAGCAGGCCTCTCAGTGCGTATTTGAGTCACCGGTGGAGGGTTTTCAGCCATTTTGCTAAAGGAAGGGATTAGGATTGCTGCGCCTATGGCTATTGTTACTACCACTATTGCAAGTCCTTTTCCTAGCCTTCTAGGCGATGTGAGAATTATGGGTTCTTTATCGTGACCGTGTGAGTCAGGCGAACTCATACCTCTTGTTCTCTCCCTCTAGTGATGAGGCTCACGTCGTCTATAGTCATAATACTTCTCTGCGATACCAAATGGATCTTCCATATTTGCCGGTTTGCCCCATCCTGCAGTTTTAATTAGGTTGACTACGAATATTACCATCCCGGCCAGAATTACATAAGCGCCTACTGTAGAGATTTGGTTCATTATGATGAGCGGTTCAACAGGCACATAATCAAATACTCGACGAGGCATTCCATATAGTCCAAGCAAATGCTGTGTAATGAATACCAAGCATACTCCTATAAACATGAGGTAAAACTGGACCATAGCTGCTCTTTCGTTGTACATCCTGCCTGTTATCATTGGGAGCAGGTAATATATGAAGCCCACAAATGCAAAAGTTATGATCCCCATAAGAAAGAGATGCATGTGTCCTACTACCCAGTAGCTATCGTGTGTCAGAAAGTCAAGTGGCATCGCACTGTTTACGACACCGCCAGCTCCAGCTAGAAAGAATAGTATGATCCCACCAACCACAAATGCGATTGGTGCTCTGAATCGGATTCTACCTCCCCACATTGTCGCTATCCAATTGAAAATGTGCATTGCTGACGCCGGAACAGCTGCCAATGTGCCTATCATGAATACCGTTTTTTCTGTGAAGCTCATACCTGTTGCAAACATATGATGGGCCCATGACGCAAAAGAGACGATCGTCAGCAGGATAAATGCCGTTATCCCTGAAGTATAACTGAAGATAGGCTTTCGCGAAAACTTGGGAATTATCTCATATATCATACCGATAGCCGGTATCACGAATACATAGACTTCAGGATGAAATGTAAACCAAAATAGATGTTGGTATGACAGAGGGTCTCCTCCCATTGCAGGATTAAAGAAACCGGAAACTCCAAGTCTATCTGTATACAACATGATCAGAGCGGCAGCAAATGTCGGCATAGACATGAGGATTATAAGAGATGTAGAAAGAGTAGCCCATGCAAAGAGAGGCAGTTTCATCATCGGCAGATCAGGATGTTTCATCCTCAGGATGGTAACAACGAAATTAATGGCACCTAGAATCGATGAAATTCCCAAAATCTTCAGACCGAATATCCACATCTCAGCAGCAGGGCCGGGTGCTCGTATAATAGAATAAGGAGGATAGGCAGTCCAGCCCGTATCTGAAAAGCCAAGCCAGACCAGGGCGGCTCCAACAGGAATCATCCAGAATGCTACTGCGTTCAGCTTTGGCCATGCCATGTCTTTGTATCTTATCATAATAGGTACTAGATAGTTGCCAATGCCAGCAGAAAATGGTATTACCCAGAGGAACAGCATTGTTGTACCATGAACTGTGAAAAATCTGTGGAACGTATTAGAATCTGAAAACAGCTGTGCACCAGGTAGGAAAAGTTCTGTTCTGATCGCTATGGCAAGTGTTCCGCCTAAGAAAAATAGTGTTAAGGAAAAGATAATGTACAGCAAGCCGATATCCGTATGATGAGTCGAAAACAGGATCTCCCACAGCGGGCGCGGTTTTCTAACTTCTAGGACCAACTCGCATCAATCCCCTCTCTATATTGACCATACATTGAAGACACTATCAATAAAAGCATTTTGTTTTTAGCACATCGGTAGACCGGGACCTTAATTCTCATTTTATTTGTTAACGACAATACTGTAGAACAACCTATAAAAAGAGAACTCAGCTTGCAACTGCTGCGGCCCCTAATGGAGGTACCAGGTTAGTAGCAGAAGCATTAGTCACTTGCGCTCCCTGTCCTGCCCCGCCCTCTGGCTCTTCCACAAATAGTTTGGCCCTCATCTGATAGTGCGAAAATCCGCAATATTCTCTGCACTGTATCAAAAATTCGCCGGATTGGTCTGGGACATACCAGATTGAGTTTATCCTGCCTGGCACGGCATCTATCATCATTGCAAAGTCGGGAGTATTAAAAGAATGAACCACATCTAACGAAGTTACTTCAAACCTATAGGGAACGCCCTTGACGAGGTGCAGCTCTCCTAGCTCCCGCTTTCCATCCTCATGTTCAAATGTCCAGAACCACTGCTGGCCCGTGACCTTTATGACTTGGGAATCTTCTGGGGCATTATCAAGAAATCTTTCAACGTTCCATGCATCAGCTCCAATGTAAATTAGCACAGCTACTACTACACCGATGTATACCCATTCCAATGTGCCGTGTCCCACTAGCGGTGCGCACCTCCAGTAGATGGAGTGATATCTCCTCTATTCTTTGGATGACTCTCTCTAAACCTCCATACAACGTAGGTCATAGTTCCCATGACCACCGCCCCGATAACGAATGCTATGACCATGAGCCTATAGAACAGCGACCAAATCTCAACTCTTGCACTTAAATAGCGCTCTGTAGTTTCCTGTGCAAATGCAGCAGACTCGATGCCAAGAAGCGTCAGTGCCGCTATAAGAACCAAGCTTAAAACTACCGCGGAATATGAGACCATCTATTCTCTCACTTTTCTGTTTTCTATTAAAAATCAGTTTTCCTATCTTATTTAAGGTTTTGCAAAGAGTCTCTCATCACTCGGTCGGGTAGCGGTACATCACCATGACATTGACTCCAGAAACAGAGTAAATCTTACTTTCATGTTTTAATATCGTAAGCGAAGCATTGCGTATGTTCCATCTGTGAAGAGCCTGCGGGCTCAAGTCAAGCAAAGTGGCAAGCGCTGCCTTGATTGGGTCGAGGTGAGTGACTATCAAGACGTTGTTGTCTTTGTGTTTTTCCAGCAGGTCGTCAAGCAGATTCTTGATGCGGTGCTTGACAGAGTCAAACGTTTCCACCCCAAATCTTTTAAGCACGGGATCAAAATCTGAATAGAACCTTGCAAGAACGTCTCCGTACTTTGTTGTCACCTCCTCATAGCTCATCCCGGCAAGTTGGCCCATCTCTGTTTCATATAGTCGCTCATCAATAACATATTCTGTACCAAGTATTTGACAGACTATCTGAGCTGTTTCCACAGTTCTGATTACAGGTGATACGTAGACCTTTTTAATAGCAATATTTTTCATCAGTTGCTTTGAGCTATCCATTACTTGATGCCTGCCATCTGCTGTTAGATGCGATTCCATATGCCTCCCGGCAAGGATCCTTGCTACATTGCTCTCTGCCTGACCATGACGCATGAAAATTACCAGGGGCACTCATATGAGCGTGATTTTCACCATCTTTATTCTTTTGTTGGTCTGGAGTGTGGCCGCTGGCGGCCATGGTGTTGCTATTGGCGGCTACGGTGTGGCCCCTGCCGCCTCCATCGTTGCTGTTTACGATGATGATATAGCAATTACCTATTAGCAGTTGTAATTCACTCTTAAGGAAGAGTATGATTTTCTTTCTCAACTTATACCGGGCATACCTTTCTTGGGTCTTAGAGAGAACATCGTTATGGAGTAACAGATTAAGCTCAGATTTGGTTAAGAATGAAGGGAAAGGATAAGAAAAAGATTGCAATCAAAATGAGAGAAGCTATATACAGGTAAAATTGGATGTGGTCACATATTGTTGTTTTTTCGCTCATCATTAGGTGGAAATGATGATGGTGGCTGCGGCGGTAGGGTGATGGGCAGCAGCAACTCTTTTCCATTTCAGGTGAAATTCGAAATGAAGTAACCAAGAACAACATCCCAAAGAATAACTTGTTCTTCCTCAAATAACAAACTGGAAGAAAAATCGTGGGGAAGATGAAGAAATGTCTTGAATTCAATGAAAGCAATAATACTGAAAATAAGAACAAAACTCTCCTTCTCTTATTTCAAGCAAAGGACAGAAATGGTGGCGACAGCGGACCTGCCCTGTTCAAACAGAAATTGCGAGTCTATCACTTAGCACAGCACACCAGTCCTGAAAGCTTGGCAGTAAACGCCTTATGTGAAAATGTATATCCTGTAGATTGGGACTTACCACATCACCTCATTTTACTTCCAGACGAACTCGACAAGTTAGCCAAAATACTACTATGTCGCAAATGTATGCAAAAAGCCGTGACACTTCCGAAAGAATGGGATGATGAAGAAGAATAAGAAATTCCGAGGGGCAGAAAGATGAGAGAGAGCAATAAAAAGATAGTCCTGTTAAACCTGGTGGCAATGTCGGAATTCGTTTTTTGCAGTATTATTTATTGTACCCTCATATCATACTCAGCTTTGATAAGCGTAGTGCAACTAATTATGTCATAAATAGACGTATGGACCTGCTGGACTATATTCTCGATGAGTGTGAGCGAATACTGCTCAAGAATGAAAGAATTTCGTAGACATCTCATAAGATGCAATTTCGACTTGACATTCATATCTGTTAATATCTTACGAGAGAAAAGCAGCTCTTTCCAGAGCCGATGCACATTAATATCTAAATTACCAAATGACGACTCTATGAAGATAGGAATAGCTGGAGGCACCGGCGGGATGGGCGAAGGCTTCGCACTCAGGTGGTGCCAAAAGCATGACGTGATAGTTGGCTCAAGGGACGCTCAAAAAGCCAGAGAAGCTGCAGAAAATTATACCAAGGCAGCTAAACAAACCTACGGCAGTATCGCCGGCAGCATAAGTGGTAATGACAACATTTCGTTTGCAAAGGATATTGATGTTCTGATACTTTCTATACCATATGAATTCATTGATGATACATGCGGCAAGCTTGCAGGCAAACTCAGAGATGACTGTATCGTCGTCTCGCCTATTGTGCCTATGGCGAGAACGGACGCAGGATTTGTATATATTCCATTAGAGCAAGGAAAAAAGCAAGCTGCAGAAATGGTTGCGGACCGGCTGCCACCTCGCTCAAGGATAGTGTCTGCTTTTCACACAATATCTGAATCAAAGCTGAAAAACGTAAACCAGGGCCTTGATGCTGACACCTTTATTTGCGGCGACGATGATCAGAACGCAATAGCCAAGCTGAGTGAACTTGCACATGAGATAGCTGGCCTAAGGCCAGTGTACCTTGGGCCGCTTAAATTAAGCTATCAGGCAGAGATCTTAACCCCTATGTGTCTGAATGCTGCCAAGCGAAACAAGATGAAGAACCCAGGGGTAAAACTAGTCTGAACGCAAACGTTATGAGCGATGACATCTTGGTAATCATGTCAATATGAGATGGAAGGAAGAAATAGGCACCAGGCGCGGCCGAAACTGGATGTCAGCAATGGGTATACTTTTCTTAGTCACTGCCGCCATTATCATGATCCGCAATCTTGTGTTGTTCAATCTTGAGCACTCTGTAGGCTTGATAGAAGATGGGACGCAAAAATTTTTTGATAATTTTAGCAACAGTCAGATAACAAATGAAAAGTTTGCAATTGCAATGATTGCAGCTGGGGGCTTTCTGCTTTACTGGGGATACTTTAAGAAAAAAGAAGACTACGGCCCGCCTGACGAGCATGAATGGCGCAGATTTAACAGGTAGCAGCAATATCGTCATCACCACTGACAGCACGATGATCATGCTTTAATATTCAAGTTTCTCTCATTAAGATAGAGTGAGAGAAAATTGGGTTTGATGAACCGCATTTCGACTGTAATTTCACAAAAAACAAACACGCTCCTTGACAGGTTTGAGAAGCCGCAGGAAGCTCTAGATTATTCCTATGTAAGACAGGTAGAAATGCTAAACAAACTGAGAAGAAGCCTTGCTGAGATTATCACTTCTCGCAAGAGGCTTGAAATGCAAAAATCCAGACTATGGGAGAACATACGAGTACTCGATGAGCAGGCAGCAAGAGCGCTTGAGGCAGATAGGGAAGACCTTGCACGCCTTGCACTTGAGAGAAAGAATGCCAACCTGATCCAGATGCAGAGCCTAGACAAACAGATAGCAGAGATGAAGCAAGAAGAACAAAATATGCAAGAAGCAGAAAAGCGCATGTCAATCAAGGTTGAGGAGTTCAAGTCTAGAAAGGAAATAATAAAAGCAAAGTACTCTGCTGCGGAAGCCCAAGTCAAGATAAAGGAGAGCGTCACTGGTATCTCTGAAGAGATGACAGATGTGGGGATGGCAATGAACAAGGCTGAGGAAAAGACAGAGCGTTTGAGGGCCAAATCTCAGGCGCTAGATGAGATGATAAATTCAGGCGTCCTCACAGATTATACATCAAATAAGGATGAAATTGAAAAAGAATTAGAAAAAGTTACTGTACAAAACTCAGTAGATGAAGAATTAGCAAAGTTAAAGTCTGAGAAACAACGTAAAAAGAGACAGCAAGTGGAGCAAGAAGTGCAACAATGAGTCCGAAAGTGAAGAGCAAGAGTAGGTCGGCCGCAAGCAAGCTTAAGCCAAGGCGGACCGTGAAAGGCAGATCTTCCTCTAAGAAGGTAATTTCTAAGCGGAAAAGGGCTGTCAAGGCCCCTAAGAAGACAGCAATCGCTAAAACTAGAATAAGGAAGGCGGCATCGCCTAGCAACAAAATCGTCCGCATTATGGGTCACGGACAATTTACTGTGGACAGCAGGACGCTCAAAAAACTCAATGATATTGACAATGCGATAGTCGAGATGGTAAGTGTGGAAAGATCCGACGACTCTGAATTCAAGAGGAAGTTAGCAGAGCTGAGCCACATGGTAGTAGATAACGGCAAGCCTCTTGACCCGCACGAGATAATTCAGTCGGATATCATATTGCCTAGCGCAGACCTTTCAATAGATGAAGCAAAAAAGCTCTTTAGAGGAGAGGGTGTTATCCCAGAGATCTAAGAGGAAGATCCCACAGCGGATACCAGAGTGTCATATCTCTTTCAAAGGGTATTTCTTCGGCTATAGTTGCCATTATCTTCATCTGCTGCTCAGCATCTATTGTTTTTCTGCCGGTAGGCACAAATGGGTAAAAGTTGTTACGCTTGTAATTGTAGATCAAATATTGGAGGGTTCTTCGTTCTTCCCGCTCGCTTGAAAACTCGAAGACTGCAGCCAGCAACTGATCGGAAAATCCCCTTTCTTCGACGATATCTCCGACCGTGGTCAGACCGGCCAGCAGGTCTTCAATCCTTTTGCCTTCAAAGACTATCCACATGTAGCCGTACGAATCGGTGCTAGTACGCCAAATTAGATCAAACTCTGGCTGCAGATTGCCTAGGAACTGCCTAATATCCTGTTCCATTTGGTAAAAGAAAGTACCGCTGACTGTCTTGAAGGTCAGAGCACACCTGCCTGTAACCTTTAGCCCGAGCTTGACTTCGAGTGTGATATACGCTGAAGAAAGAGAGAACAATATTTCAGAGTCAGCCTTTGGCAGACGATGTCGGCGGTCTATGTTGTCTCGAATCCTTTTGAAAAAGCTCAGCTCATGGCAGCCTCCATTTCCATGAGCTTTTTTACCCGCTGGGCAACAGGCGGATGAGTAGAGAACAGGCTTGTTAAGGAATCTCCGGAAATTGCAGGTACGATGAAGAATGCATTCATGCCTTCAACTTCTCTTAGGTCACGTGTTGGAACGCGCTTCATCGTGCCACTTATTTTGAGGAGTGCGCTTGCCAGCTTGCTTGGTTTGCCTGTTATAAGAGCGCCATCTCTATCGGCAACATACTCCCGGTACCGAGATATTGCTCGGATTACCAAAAAGCTGATAATCCACGTGAGGATTGCGACGAGCATTATTAGCAGCATTCCGCCGCCGCCATCATTGCCTCGCCTTCCTTGACCGCCATACATTCCGCCGCCGCCATACATTGCCCCTAACATGCCAAACCTCATCAGATACCATGCGATCATTGAAAAAAGACTTGCAAGAGTGAGGACGAGCACGTCACGGTTCTTTATGTGCGCAAGCTCATGCGCTATGACACCTTCTAGCTCCTCAGCGTCGAGCTGGTCCATCAAACCCGTGGTCACAGCCACGATGGAGCTCTTAGGTGTCTTGCCGGTGGCGAATGAGTTTGGAATTCTAGTGTTAATGACTGCTACCCGAGGTTTTGAAAGGTTATTCCTCGCAACTATGCGTTCTATTAGATCATGAAGTTCTGGAAATTGGTCCCTGCTCACTATTTTTGCACCAGTGCTCCATAGCACAATCTTGTCTGAGAAGTACCACTGCGCCAATATCATGATGCCTGCGATGACAGCTATTGCAATGGCGCTAACTCCGACATAGGCAAGCACGCTAAGAAATATAATGTAAAGTATCGTGAGAATCGCAAAGCTGACAATCATCCTCGCAGTAAGGCCGGAATCCCTCTTTTGCCATGGCTGCTTTTTCGTAAACATAGGAGGATTAAGGTCTAGATAGTCTTATAATGATTTAGCCTGGGTTTGTTTAATTTCATCACCTCCGCCGTGGAAAGCGTGCGACAAATTCTCTCTCGTCTCGAATTATGGACACGTATATTTAGCTTGACAGTAGCTTTGAAATGAATAAAGGCTATCTCTATTTTTCAATTGCTATAACATCTTTATTATTAAGAATCATGTTTTGAGACTACGCAATTTTATATGATTTGAGCATCATAAGCTTAGAAATTTTTTACTATTCATATAACAATCCTATGATATAGATTCAGCCACAACATATAGTAGAAAAGGACTGGTTAAGGTTTGATAAAACCAAAGTTAAGAATAGGAACATCTGGTTAGCGTATTCTTGGAACAAAGCCAAGCCATATGCATTTGAATGGTATATCGGTCAAAGTTTCTATTCCGTTGAGATTATTATAGCTTTTACCGCTTTCCGACACTCAATCTATAAAATTCTGGGAAAGTAACACCCCAAAGGATTTCACATTTTCAATTAAGGTACATCGTTCGATTACACACTATAACAAACTAAAACAACCAAGGTCAATACAGCTTTGGGATCAGTTATCGAGGATTTTTCAACCATTTGAAAATGAGATTGACTTCTTTTGGGCTCTTTAAGATGGAGCAAACTTTAAATTCAAACCAGAGAATCTGGAAAGGGTAAGGTACTCTTTTAATAGTGAGAGTATTGCGCATCAGATTGTAAACTGCAAGAAAGCAGTTATAGAATTTAGAGATTCTTCTTGGTGGAACGGATCGGCTTTAAAGGAGATTGAAAAAGAGGGCATTGCATTTTGTTCAGTCGATGTTTCCGGGCTTACCAAATGAAATTATCAGAACAAATGATGCAGTATATCTAAGACTACATGGTACTAAGAGTTGGTACAATTATCTCTATCCAGTGGAAAGGTTAAAAGAAATAGTGTCCAATATGACCTCGATAGAAGCATAAAAGAAGGCAATATACCTCAACAATGATCATGGCATGCTAGTCAATGGCTTGTTTATAATGAAAAGTTTTTTCTAAAATGACAAGGAAATTTTTGGAGTGTATCTCCCGAGAGTCATCAAGAGAATCTATTATTATTGTCTATAAACGACAACCATAGGAACCCGTACCAAAGTCCAAATATAGTGCTGAACCCATGTCAAAAGTGTCCCTAATCAAAAAGGCAAGAACTATCTAAGGTCCTATCGACTACTACTCCCTGGGCACGCATTCTGATGTTAAAGACTTCTATTCTGTGACACTCTTTATGAGACATCATATCTGATTATTCTAGTTATTTTTTCTGCGTATATCAGGCCTTTGCAAAATGATAATTAAATCGTAATCGATTATGGTTCCGTCGTTATAGCATCATGGCCTGATTGGTGAGCAAGTGCTCGTGCGACAATCATTGACAAATTTTGTCAACTATTCGCTCTGGACATAGTATGCATATCTTTTTACTTTCTCACCAGCTTTTTTACATCATCAATAATTTTCATGATTTCATCTGTAGATGTCTCCTTGTCCACCGTGATGTAGTAAAAATGCTCCTCGCCGGATAGTGTTAGTATCTTGACTTTTTCATTCTCAGTCAAGGTGTGTTCTTCTCGGCCTATTGACTTTTCAAAGTTTTTCCGAAGCTGGTTTCTTGTGGCTTCAATAAAGTGTTCGTTTCTTGCTTCATCAGGTTTTAGAAGCGGTACTACTCCTTTGCGTAGACCCCCTGCCAATGTGCGGCCAAACTTGTTTATTATTCCAGCATATCGTATGCGGGGTGAGACTGCTAGAACGTTGCTGCATTCTTGTTTGTACAATGCGATTTCTGGATCGGCCTGTGATCTGCTCATTAGGTTATTTTCAAAGGAGAGTTATATATGAGCTACTTTGTAGGCTAGAGGCTAGAGACGAACGATTAGAAAGAATTCTCAATGTTACATACAAATCTCTTTGCTGTCTTATACCCTGTCAGCATGCAGAAGGTTTGGAAAAATTTTCTTTATCTAACGGTGCCTGCTAAATTTTTTCCCAGCCATTACAGTTTGCAAAACACACGAAATATTAACTTGGATTTACCACAGAAGACTTACGCTCACGTGCTAAGATTCGGTATTGACATCTTGGCAAGCCTGCGCTTGAGATAGAATGCAAAGCCAATTGATAATATAGACAACATCATGGCCGTTAGAAATATGACGCTGTATGCCTGCATCGAAGGAAATACCATACGTGTGCCTGCCACTTCAACTGTAGACTGGAACGTTTGCATGTAAACACCTGCAAGAGCGGGTCCTACCGAGGCTCCCAAGATTCTCAGCAAGTTATTCATGCCAAGGGACATGCCAGTGAACTCTGATGGCGTCGCAAGTATAGTCACGTTCATCGCCCCCACATTTGCCAGAGAAAGCCCTGTTGAGAGAACAGCCAAATTCACTGCCACTGCTATCCAGCCTCCATGGAATGCAACCAGACCAAAGAATCCCGCGGCAGTGATTGCTGTTCCCATGATTATTGGCTTGACCGAGCCTAACTTGCTCACTATTAGACCTGATGTAGGTCCAAAGACCAGGAGTACTATCGCAAACGGTAGCTGGGTGTAGCCTACTGAGGTAGCATCTCCTCCAAAGCCAAGCGGTATGGGGTTCCGCACCAGCACGGGTATTGTCTGAAACACCATGAACATAGAGAAACCTACGACCATGATTATCAGATTCGCTGGCAGGATTACCTTGTGAACAATGAGCTGGAGATCGACTAGCGGCTCCTTTGACCGTCTTTCAACGACAATGAAAAGTCCGAGCGAGAGTACTCCTGCTGTGAGGAAGGCCGTCACACTGGCCATGTTGAAGCCTTGGCCGGTTTCAAGCAGTGTCAAGGCTAATAGAAAGGAGGTTACAAATACCGCAAGGGTGATCGCTCCCTTTATATCCACCGTTCTTGATACGAATTGCTTCGCCTTATCGGCTGGTGGCTTTGCGTTATAGTTGAAGCGCCAGATTATGAGAAATAGAACAATGGTTATCGGCACTGCCGACAGAAAAGTGGCACGCCAGCCAAAATTGCTGATTATGAATCCCCCCATCAGCAGACCAATTACGGCCCCCGACGCAAACATTGAGGAAATGATTCCTTGACCGATCGAGATTTTGTCTCTTGGGAACTGATCACGTATTATGCTGAAGGCAATAACAAACATTGCTATTCCTATGCCCTGGATTGCCCTTGAGAGAAAGAGGAAGTAAATACTCTCAGCAAACCCCGCCATCGCTATACCTACTGCGTAGACTGCCATTATTACAAGCAGCACCTTCTTCCTACCATAGATGTCTGATAGCTTTCCTGCTATAGGCGTCATAACAGCGCCGGGTATAAGATAAGCAGACAGTATCCAAGACGATGTGCTGTAGGATACATTAAACTCATCTATGAGGTCAGGTAAGGCAGGAATCAACATTGTCTCCGCGTACATGACCATAGTTGCAAGGCTGCTCAGAACAGCCAGCACTTTCCATGCAGACGCTGGTATCCTTGTTGGCTGCCCCTTAGGATTGTCTTCAAAAGTTCCCAAACGGTTGTCGCCCAGTTGTGATAGTACTGATCTGAATAACCTATTAAAAGGTGTGCAAAAGAAAAAAGAGTCCTATCTATTTTCTTTGATTAATTTTAGGTTTTCAAGAAAGTATCGACATAGTAGAATTAGTAAATGAAAGGCCATATGGACAGAATTGTCCAAGGACGCTAATAAATCAAGATCAGTTGATCCAACAGTTGAATCCAGGAATATTATTCAGTATTATTCTTTAATTTTACGATCTTCTGCCAGTATGCCATTTCTCATTGATGAAGCCATTACTCCCATGATAGCATTGGTACGGTATGATCATTCTCCCGCTGAACGCGAGGATCCTTAGTTGCATATAACTATCCTGTCTCGTTTTCATTTAACATCCATATCACTGGAACCTTGCGGTTTTTATAACGAGTCTGCTGAGTTACATATCCATCGCCACGATTAGCTCAAGGAGTGCTTCGTTTGTCTACGGGTTCAGTCATATACTATTTAGCGGCAACTTTTCATAGTGTATATTGATAAATAATCCCCCTTCTACGCATATGAAGAACCAAGTTTTGCAAATGTAGAAATGCTGAAGCTGATTCTGTTTGCACCCAAGTATACCAGTTGACTTTTTACTGCTTGCTACAACAGTATTTTGTGGTTATGCATATGGAGTTTTTCCAAATATCAGATTAGAATCATGTCACGCTTACGCAGGAGGGACTAGCGCATAGTCTTTAGTATTATGACAGTGTCTGTGTCGGATACCCCCTCTATCTTGCGTACATCATCAATACACTTGTTGATGTCAGCTATTGCTGGCGCCGCAATGATAGCAGCTATGTCATATTGGCCAGTTATTTCATATACTACTTTGACGCCATTCAGATTCATCAGCTCTTTAGAAACAGCCGATGAATCTGCGGTCGAAGCTACAGAAATTAACGTTATCGCACTTGTCTTGTCGCTTGCCCCAAGCTCAATGGTAAAGCGTTTGATGATCATCCTATCAAGAAGGTTCTTGACTCTCCTACGAACTGCCGATTCGGAAAGTCCAATCTCATTAGCAATCTCTACAAATGCCTTGCGGGAATCTGCCTGCAAAATGCGTATTATCTTTTCATCAGTTTCATCCACCTTAGCTGACATTTCTTCTCTTTTCCTCGTTTGTCAATATAACATCTATTATATCAACTGAGCGGGAAACCGTCGCTTCATCCATCACAAGTGGCGGAAGCAGTCTTAGAATATTTCTTCCCGAATAAAGAACCATCAATCCATTGCGGATTCCGTCAAAGAGTATGTCTTTGACGTCAAAGCGGAGTTCGACTCCTAGCATCATGCCAATACCCCTTACCTGTCGGATTATCTTGTGCTTCTCCTTGAGTCTATTAAGTCCTTCTTTAAAGTGCACACCCATCTTTGCAGCATTATCGATCAGTTTATCATCGATCAAAGCTTCCATCGTGGCAGTGCCTGCTGCACACGCTATCGGGCTTCCGCCAAATGTAGAAGAATGCTCACCAAGCTTCATTGCATCCATTATCTCTTGCTTGGCAAGAACAAGCCCCATGGGGATTCCTCCTGCTATGCCCTTTGCAAGGCACATAATGTCTGGTGTGGTGTTCCAGTTTTGCCCTGCCCACATTTTGCCGGTTCTCCCAAGGCCTGACTGAATCTCGTCAAATATTAGGACAAGTTTGCGCCTACTGCAGATCTCTCTGATCTTTGGCAGTAGGTCATCTGGCGGCACAATGATGCCAGTCTCACCCTGAATGGGTTCAATAATTACACTTCCGATTGTATCGTCGATTGCTTGTTCTAGCATTGACGGATCACTGTACTGAACAAACTTCACGCCATCCAATAGCGGCATGAATGGCTTTCTGTATTTTTCGCTGTATGTCACAGAAAGCGCTCCAAACGTCTTGCCATGATAAGCACCATTCATTGCTATGACACCATGCCTACCGCTGTACTTGCGTGCAAACTTGAGGGCAGCTTCTACAGATTCGGCGCCACTGTTGGCAAAAAAAATCTTGCTCAAAGCGGGAGGAGCGACTGATGTTATTTTTTCCATGAATCTTAATCGAGTATCGTTGTATGTGGACATGTGTGCTGTAATGAGTATTTCTGCCTGTCTTTTGAGAGCACTTACCACTCTGTCGTTGCAGTGGCCAACCAGTGCAACCCCATACCCACCCATGCAGTCAATGTATTCCTTGCCTGCAGTGTCCCAGACCCTTGTGCCCTTGCCCTTCGCAATATTGACTGGGAACCTCTGATAAAGAGTCGCCAGATAACGGTCTTCATCGTTCAATTTGGAGATATCACCGTACAATTCCTATGCCCAATTGCAGCAGACAGGGGATTTTCAACATGGCCAGAAGCAATGACTGCCTCTTTGACTCCCATTTCAATTGCTTCTATGCATGCAAGCACTTTCTTATCCATCCCAGAGCCTATCTTTGGTAGTGCTTCCTTTGCTTTATCTAGGCTCATTGAAATGACAAGTTCTTCATTTAGTATTAGACCATTTACATCTGTCACAAAGATAACCTTGTCTGCCTTAATGCCGCCTGCCACATATGCGGCAGCCCTGTCGCCATCGACATTGAGAAAATCAAATTCCTCACTCAATGCAATCGGCGAAATCACTGGCACATAGCCACTGCGGACAAGGTCATTTATCAGAGCGGGGTCAACTGAAGTTATCTTGCCAGTATAGCCCCCTTCTATTAGCATCTTTCTTCCCTTTTCATTTATGATTAGAAGTTTCTTCTTTCTATCTGCCTTCAGTATGCCTCCGTCTATTCCAGCAATACCTACTGCATTGACATGTTGGCGCAGCAACATCTGGACTATTGCCTTGTTCAGCTTGCCTGACATGACCATTGTATATATCTCTGCTGTCTCTTTGTCTGTATAACGGCTGCGCACTCCTCCTGGCGACATAACGAATTTTTGTTCCTTTCCCAGCTTTGTCGCTGTGGCAGTCACTTCCTTGCCTCCACCATGCACAATAACGAGCTTGTACTCTTCAGCTGTTGACTTTATGTCTGCAACAGCTGAGGGATGAAGTCCGTCTACTACGCTTCCACCTATCTTGATGACTATCATACTGGCGTCAATGGAGTATACTTAAGTCCTTCACTTTCACCATATCCAAGCATCACGTTCATATTCTGTATTGCAGAGCCAGCTGCGCCCTTCATTAAATTGTCAGAGGCTGAAAGCGCCACTACCCTTTGGTTGTACTCATCTATGTCAAAGCCTACGTCGCAAAAGTTTGAACCGACTACGAATTTCGGATCAGGAAACTTATAGAGTCCCTTCTTGTCGCGAATTAACCTCACAAACGGCTCGCGGTTGTAGGCGTTACGGTACATTTTCCATAGCTCTAGTTCCTCCACAGGTCTCTCGAGGAATGTGTGGTTAGTAGTGAGGATGCCTCTCACGATGTTGACTGCGTGAGGAGTCATACTCACTTTAATTTGCCTCTTTGCGATGAGTGAAAGCTCTTGCTCGATTTCACCCGTGTGCCTATGTTTTGCAGGCTTATAAGGTCTGACTACGCCATAACGCATCGCATGATGCGTCCCTGCATTAGCCTTTTGGCCAGCTCCAGATGATCCGATCTTGCTATCCACCACAAGGTGATCAGTGTCTATGAGGTTATTATCAATCAGGGGCGTGAGTGCAAGAAGTGAGGTTACTGCCATGCATCCAGGGCACGAGACTAGCTGCGCGTTTTTGATCTCTTCTCGATGAAGCTCTGGGACTCCATAGACTGACTTGCTCAGCATTTCAGGGAAAGGATGCTCCCAGCCATACCACTTCACATAGTCCTTGGGATTTTTGAGCCTAAAGTCTGCTGACAGGTCTATTATCTTCATTCCCCTATCGTATAGGTCCTTGACTATCTTGTTTGCCTTGCCGTGGGGGACTGATGTAAATACAAGGTCGCAATTGTTCGTCAGCATTTCCATATCCATTGGAGAGAATGTAATGTCGACAAAACCCTTCAGGCTTGGGTGAACGCGGTGAACATACTCGCCTGCCTTCTGCCGGGATGTGACCATACTCAAATCTATCTTCGGATGAGAAACCAATAGTCGCAGTAGTTCTCCTCCTACATAACCAGAAGCGCCAACTACCCCAACTTTCATTTATGAAATTCTCCTTGGCTAAAATGCATTTCTTTTGATTTTTCGCTTTAAAAATCCTCATTTATATTTTTTGGTCAGGTATAACCATAAACAGTCAATACTGACCAGAACAGGTCATTATTTCCTTGCTACCTTGACTGCATAATCGATCATCTCGCCTGGAATATCAGCCTTTGATACGCCCGCAGCGCCCCGGAACTCAACTGTATTATTTATCTCATGAACGACCAGCCCATGATTCTTGTCTTCCATCATGTCGACGCCCAAGATGCCACCTCCCACAGATTTTGAAGATCTTAGGGATAGATCTTCTATCTCCTTTGTTATCGGCGCGAGTTCGACCTTACCTCCCCGGGCAACATTCGTCCGCCACTCAGATTGGGAAGAATAGCGATAGATTGCAGTGATGACCTGGTCGCCAATTACAATGCAGCGGATGTCTCGCGGAGGCCTATCAACCATTTCTTGAATATAGTATATGCGTGAAAGGGGGCTGACATCTCCTTCTCTCATTTCGACTATCATACTTGCGGTCTCGAGATCACGAAGGGGATATATCCCCCGTCCCCACGAGCCCACGATTGGTTTGAGCACAACTGGAAACCCTGCCTTCTTCATGCTTTCTAGCCCGGACTCTGCGCTAAATGCAAACTGTGTTTTCGGAGTTGGAATTTTATTTTCTGCAAGCTTAATCGAGGTTATAAGTTTGTTTCCACAGGTCTCCCCCACCTTAAATTTGTTTATGACTTTGAACCCAACATATTCAAGGCAAGCAGTAAGGTAGAGACCTCGGTAATAGCTTATGCTTCTCTGCAGTATTACATCCCCTAGTAGTAAGAAATCATTCATTTTGCTGTGTGTACCAATGGTTATTGTCTTTGCATCGACTATGTTTGACTTGATACCTTTTTTCTGCGTTTTTTCATAGAGTGCCTTCTCCTCGAAGCGAACTTTGTCGCATACTATGCTCACCTCAACCATTATTATTGTCCCCAATCTTCGCCTACTCGTTCGGCGGGCTTCAGCTCCAGCTTATCGTCTTCCTTTGTGACGATCTCATACTCACCACCGCAGTCAGGGCAAGTTATTATCTCCCCAACGACGGAATCTTCTGGAACACTGATTTCAGCTCCGCATTCTTGGCATTCAATTTTTGATTTCATTTTTTCCCTCCTTTTTGTTTTCTATCTGTAGTTACTCCTGCAGTCACGGAGTTTGCGATAACTGATTGCAACCCCCAAAGCTCTACGAACCCCTTTGCAAGACTCTGGTCAAAAGTCGAACCTGTGGCATATGTTGCCAGATTGTCTTCGTATAAAGAATATTTTGACTCTCTTCCAACCACTCTAAGCGATCCCTTTTCCATCTTCAGCCGAACTTTTCCCGAAACACGATTTTGTGTCGCATCTATAAACTTATCCAAATCTGTGCGCAGTGGATCCTGCCATAAACCAGAATATGCAAGCCAGCTCCACTGGTTGTCCACTATCTGCTTGAATGCAAGCTCGTGTTTTGTAAGTACCATTTTCTCTAGGTCTTTGTGGGCCTCAATTATTGCCACGGCTGCTGGAGCCTCGTACACTTCTCGTGACTTAATTCCCACTACGCGATCTTCAATATGGTCGACGATACCAATCCCATGCCCGCCAGCCTTATCGTTGACGGATTGGATTAGGTCAACGAGAGGGATATGCTCATCATCCACCGCCACTGGGATGCCCTCCTCGAATTCGATTTCCATATAACCAGCCTTGTCATTTTGAAAATTGATAAACTGAAAAGCATCTTCAGGTGGTTCAAAGTCAGCATCCTCAATCTTGCCTCCTTCTAAGGCTCTACCCCAGAGGTTGATGTCAATACTGTATTTCTTTGCCTCTGTGCTTATTGGTATGTTCTGCTCTTTTGCAAAGGATATTTCAAGGTCGCGGTTCAGGTTGAGGTCGCGTATTGGAGCAATGATTTTGAGGTCTGGGCTAAGAGCACGCATAGTAACGTCGAATCTAATTTGGTCATTGCCTTTACCTGTGCAGCCATGTGCTACTGCGGTTGCGCCTTCCTTCTTTGCAACCTTGACTGCTTTTGCAGCAATCAGCGGGCGGGCGAGGGCAGTAGCAAGCGGGTACTTACCTTGATAAAGGCCATTAGCCTTGATGCTTGGCACAATATAATCGTGGGCAAACTCTTCACGAGCATCAATGTAGACATGTTCTATTGCGCCTATTGCTTCTGCCTTCTTTTCAATTTCCTTGAAGTCGTCATGCTGCCCACAGTCGACAGTGACTGTTATGACATCCAGTTTGTGTAATGTCTGAAGATATCTTATGCAAACAGAAGTGTCTAAGCCCCCAGAGTAAGCTAAAACAACCTTGCCATTAATACCCAATTACATGCGTCTGCCTTTCATGCATTACATTTATATTTTTTGGTCAGGAAGGACCTAAATTAGGGTGATATTGACCACTGCTGGCCAGCAATCAAAAATCGATAACAGAGACCGTTAGAGAGATTATTAGCAGCGATCTCTCTTTTCAGGACTCGCTTCAGCGAGATTATTGCAACATAAGCGCTCTTGGCCGTATAATCAAGCCGCAGATAGATCATATGCTGAGCAAAGATACGAGCATAGAAAGCATCATCACTGCCCTAAAGCGCTCAAGGTATGATTATGACGTGAAGCAAAAGCCCATTGCGTCGATATTGGCAGCTAGTACGATTACTGTCAATACAGATGTAGCCAAAGTCTCTGCCAGGAAGAGCAAAAAGACTATCGAGAAGGTTGCTAAAGCTATGATCCAGAGTGTCGGCAATTTTATCAGCATATCAGAAAGCATCATGTCAATTACCCTGGTCTTTGACGATGTTTTGCTTCAAGATATCAAAGTGATGTTTGCTTCTGACGATATTCTTGAAATCGAAAACAGCCTGGCAGCAATCATCATCCAGAGTCCAGAAGATATTATCAAGACGCCTGGATGCGCCATTGCTTTCTATAACCAGCTTGCTAGGAGGCACATAAACATTGAGGACACTGTCAGTTGTTATACTGACACCATAGTACTAGTAAAGATGGAGCAGGTCGGAAAAGCCTTCAATGCGCTTACTGATTTGATATCAAATTCAAGGAAGATGGCCAAGAAAAGATACAGGTAAAAAAGGTTTTATTTTGCATAAGATCAGATGACTTATGTACCGGCGTTATACACTTGACGAAATCAAACGCAAGATAATTGATGTTTTGCAAAGCACCGGAGACACAGGTCTGTCCGGTGTAGAGCTTGCGGACAGGATACGCATCAACAGGATGACAATTACGAAATATCTCGATATCATGCATGCAATGGGTCTTCTCAAAAAGAAAAAGATAGGCAATGTAAACATATGGTTTGTACAAATTGGAGTTGGAGATATCGAATTCCCGATCAACTATATTCAAGTGCAGCAAAAGCTGATAAGCACAATTCTGGCGGGTAATGAAGATCATGCTCGAAGAATCTTGCTGAGCGTCATGAACTCTAATGTCGACCAAGTAAGAGTTATGACAGATGTTATAGTGCCGGCTGTTAACACCATAGCAGAGTTGTACAGTAGAGGGAGATTGAACAAGACAGAAAGGATATTTTTGTCAAGTCTGATGATGGAACTTATTGATTTGGTTAAGTTCAATGTCCGGCCTGTAGAGCTAAAGGCAAACGCCCATGTCATATGCGTGGCTGGCTCTGAAGATACAGTCCATATCGCCAAGAGCGGGGCTGTGGCATTGTTGGCTCGAGGCTGGGATTCGTCTTATATTGGTGACGTTGGGGAGCAGATTGATCCTTTCTTTGATATTGACTTTCAGCGTTATGTGTCGAGGCTATGGGCTAACAAGCATGGCCTGATGCTCCTATGTATCTTTTCATCCGGTGAAGGGTCACTGCGATTTCTATCTTCCACCGCTAAGGAGATGAAGGTCAGGATAAAAGGTGAGCTACGCATTATAACAGTCACTACACAACAACTGCAGCCAGTAGCAGAGGAAAGTTCGGACTATGTGGCCAAGGACCTGTTAGCACTAGTCGAGTGGTCCGAAAGGCAATTCAACAACCGCATTCGCGTCTAGGCCTGCTGCAGCGGAATCGGAGTTATTGGTGGAGCGTCGGGAACTATCGTCTGTATTAGGAGACTGATTATAAATCCAATTACTGCAAAGACTAAGATGGCTAGGATAGCTATGCCAAGCGCTCTAAGCCATCCAGTATGAAACGCCTTTTTGAATACGCCTATCCACGCAACGAAGGCTACGATGAATGCTATTAAGACAGGCACAGTTGGGTCTCCAACTATTGCGGTAAGTAAAGCAGCAAAAATGAAAAACACTAAAGCATATATTATTGGGCCAAAGGCCGTCACCAACATGGCGCGAGTAAACTTTACCCTTCCCAGTGTGAGGATTTTGGCCGCTATCCACACAGGTATTGAAACAATTATCCAGACCACGAGCAGACCAATTATTACTGTAGCGGCGATTACTGCTATTTCTGTCGCACCCTGAAGCAAGAATTGCTGAAGCAACATTCTTAATGTAACGTATCGAAATTTAAGAGCTACCAATCCTATAGATGAGGAGATTGATAGATGTGACTCTTTTTCTAATAGAGAAAATTTTGAAGAATTAGAAGTAAAATAACCTGTGCTTGCAGAAGTGGAGGTTTTTTAATTCTTGTTGTCGATAATAATCTGTGCCTTCAAGTGAATTATTGAGGTGCAAGAAATGCGGCCAGTCATTTGACACTGTTGAGTCGCTTAGGGAGCACATGAAGTCAAAAAAAGATGAAATCGAAAACCGCGTCAAGGGACTCTCCGACGGCTAGAGCACCACATATATTGGACCTTCTTTACAAGGACAATAACAACCATCTCCCCACGTTTGTCTTTTATTGCTAGCAAATTTTCCTATAATGCTTGAAACATGTAATGAGATGATATAATCTTTGAACCTGTAACGCTCAAGATCTAGATATCATCTTTATTATGACATAATGTAGCTTGCGGAATAATACGCTAAACAAACTCGAAGAATCCGGCTACTTCTTAATTCGGATGAAGCAGACTGCTAACGATTGGATGCTGCTCAAATTCCATCTTAGTGCTTTCTTATCGGCAGCGCCAAGCATCACTATGGTCATGCAAAAAGAATATGCTCACGCCGAGGGTTTTGAAAGCTGGTACGAGCACCTGCTCCAGCAAGAAGAAATGAGAAAGGATGGATTGCTCACTTTTTTAATAATCTGCGAGTGACATCTACCATATAAAACAGGTCCAGCCCGGTTTCCGATTTTCACTTCCTGGGGCAGGATTTATTTGCTATGCCCAGTTGTTCTACAATTGTGATAGGTGAAGGAATGAGGGCACTTACCTGACAGATGCGTCTGTAGCTGAGGGAGCAGGAACAAATGTTACCTAGTTACATGCAGACCAGAGATGGCACTTTGATGAAAACACGATAGGATGTAATAGCCTTATGTGAAAGGTATCTGTCGAGCGTTGGTAGGCCAGTTTACGAATGTAGGGAAAAATTTGACACTGCCGCGCCAAATTGACTAGTCCGACCATGCGCCTTGAACCTGCAAGTTTGGGCATGCGAGTATGGATAGTACAAAATGCATAGGCCAGTCAGACTATTGTAGCATCATCCACTTATTTTCTCCTTGCTAGAGAAATTGAAGCTCCTTACAAAAAAATACATATAGCTCATAGCGAAATCTTATCCTGGTCTTGAGCTGCGGGCTGTCTTAATGTTATTCGTCGTGGAGTTCTACTATTCTTTTAACAAAGTCAAGCCCGTATTTAATCGCATGTTCATAATTCCTGTCAGCAATGTTGGGTTCAAAGCTGATATATCCATCGTAGCCAATTTCATTTAGGCTTTTTATAACTGTAGAAAAATCAATATGAGCAAATCCTGGCATTTTTCTGTTGTTATCGGCAAAGTGCATGTGACGCAAAAGGGTGCTTGAGCTTTCTATCGCGTCTTTAAACAGGTCTTCCTCAATGTTCATGTGGAATGTGTCAAGTAGGATGCCTAGAGAG
>DATDKS010000085.1:0-8898 GCA_036519825.1 Nitrososphaera sp.
GGCAAGGTCTGTAGCGGAGCACAGGGCGGCCGGTCGGGACTTCGATAATGATCTCATTTTGTAAGCAGTGGCCAAAGTGCAATTCAAATGCAATATCTGTTAGCTGCAATGGAGACTGGCCCATTCCAAACAAAACTTTTCAGCTGACCTTGCATACTTCTAGATTGAAACCTTCACATCAGCGCTTCTAAAAGCATGTAGCCCCTTGGGCCCACTCTGATATCGGTTCTTTAGTAGGGTTCAAACCATAATAGGAGTGAAGAAAAAATAAAAATTAGAAACTGAATTTCTGGCAACCGAACCCTATCAGGACTTTTTGTTTGCTATGAATAGCCGTGTGACAAGCGAGAGGTATTTGACAAGGCTGCGCTCATTTTTGTTCATATTGGTGTTGAATGTGCCACAATGGAGGAGCGGTGCCATTTTGTTGCTCGTTCCCGCATGTATTATTTGATTGCTCTCTTTCCAGGGTCAGCAGATTGAATCCCTCTAGATTACGCTACCCTCTTCAATCATTTCTGGATTTGGAGTCAGCATTTCCGCCTAGCTTTAAGACTGTCTTTTTTTTCACAGTAGCTTCCAGTTTCTGACTATGAGGATGTATCAAAATAGTTAAGTCCTATATCGTTCACATGCGAGCTAATGAGTACACAGAGTGGAATGAACGATAGCAACAACAAGAATAAAAGAACCAAACCAACAGCTGCCATACCTATGGCTGGGGCTATAGTTACAGCAGCAGCATTATTGCTGTCAGGATTATCCCTCATCAGCAACAACAACTACCAGCCCGCAATCGCGCAGCAGCAGAATATTACAGAAGGGAGCGGTGACGGCGGTGCTGCCACGACTGATAACACCACCAGCACTACTGGCGGTGCTACGCAAGGCGGAAATGCTACTACTAGTGCAGGAGGAGGCGGAGCAAATCAATCAACATCGGAGGCAAGAATGGATCTAGAACAAGCACGCACAGCATTACAGAGTAATGATACCCAAAGTGCCATGATGTATCTAGATATGGCTCTCAGCGCAATGGGCGGTGGCGGCGGTGGTACACAGGGTAACATAACTAGTAGTACTGCTGGTGGAGGTAATGCCACTACAGGAGGCGAGGAGGGCGTATCTGTTGGTGGAACAAGTGCGGCTGACGACTATGATGAGACAGCAGACGCCAATGGATAGAATAATCGAGTACTAGTAAAAAACATCAACACAAACCAGAGAGGAAGCAGCAAAGAGCTCTCTCGTCCTGCGCTCCTGAAGGTGATGAGTCCTGAGTACAACAGGCGGAAGATGTCAATATGCTACATAGGTATTGAAAGAGTATTTTTTCATCCATACTCATTTTTTTATCATATCAGTACACCTCTACTTTATTTTCTGCTCTCTATCGATCAATCAGCTCGCTACATACAGGTCAAGCAGTAGAATACATCAGATGGGAGCTTGTAGGAAACCTCTCCTATGACGACATCTTCTATCGCACCGTGATCATTAACATTTAAGACGACTGGCTGAAAAGGAACTGCTTCTTTTTCTAGGTAATAGAAAAGATCTTCCATTGTAGTTACATTATTACCGTTGACACCAACTATAACATCGCCAGCGCGTATATTTCCATATTGGTCTGTTGTAGTTCCGGATAGACGGCCAGATTGATCAGCCGGATTATCACTTACCAAGCGATAGATCAATACACCTCTTATAGTAGGAGGCATCCCAGCAGCAGCTGCCATCTCCGGGGTGACTGTAACTGCATCAATACCAATCCAAGGATGCAGATAAGCTCCATTTTCAATCAACGAAGGTACTACTGTTGAAATCATGTCAGATGGGACTGCATAATTAATTTCTGCACCTGCTTCTGCCGAGAAAGTCGCGCTATTGATTCCTACCACTTCCCCGTCCATATTTAACAAAGGACCGCCTGAATTCCCCGGGTTAATATCAACATCTGTTTGTAATACTGCCTGATAGCCATAGGATTCGGACAGAATTAACCTTTGGGTTTGGCTTATTACGCCAGCGGATAGCGTGCTCTTTGATCCAAGAGATGTTGCAAAAGGGTAGCCTATTGCAACAACAGGCTCCCCTACCTTGACTGTAGAGGAGTTTGCAATAGGAAGTGGAACAAGGTCAAATCCTTCTTCTGGAATATCTGTTTGATTGATCTTAAGGACAGCAATGTCAGCAAAGACGTCGTCCCCAATTACACTAGCAACAAATGATCTTCCATCCGAGAAAGTTATCTGAGCTGTACTATTAACGGAACCAACAACGTGGGAGTTTGTAACTATATGACCTTGCGCATCATAAACAAATCCAGAGCCATAACCTTGGGCGGTATTTTCAGATGGCAAAGGCGTTCTAAATATATCAAACTCGCTAAATTGAGGAGATATTTGAACTACTGAGCGTTCGACACGATCGTACAACGAGCTAATCAAACCGGATGCAGCATTTTCTGTTACAATGGATTCATCGGAGGGAGCAGCAGAATCGTCTGGTGTCAGAGGGGTGGCATAAACACCGAAGAGCGATAATGGACCTATGCCAAGAAGAATAGTTGAAGTAGAGACAATCATAATAACTATTGTTGGAAGAACATGTGCAAACACTCTAGTAGTCATTGTGTTTAAGGAGAAAACCAGGATGAATTTAATTTTATCTTATCTTATTTTATCGCAAAATTTATTGGATTCTTAAGGATTGCGACCTTTGCAGATAATCCCTTGAATATACCCTTGTCACTATTACCTACTGGCTGACCATTCCAGCAGTTGCAGATATCATTGCAGCAACCAGAATCAACGCTCTAAGAAAGAACTACTAGCTTGGGGTAAATCTTTATCTTAAGTACCGAATCTAACCATGGCGTGCTGAAGCGCCACTATCCTGCTTCGCTCGTCCTCGTTTTCTTTATTCTAGCCTCAATTGCTTCATCAGTTACAATTGCTTATGGTCATGGTATTGGAGCCGACCAGTCCATTCCAATGCTCATTGCAAATAGATCAGTTGCAGTTTCAGCATCACTCAAACCGGATTTTATAGAATCTTCAGATCAGCCCACCCTCGTAATAAGGACATTTGACACCGGGAACAATTCTACAATCCCGGGCATCGACTACAGGATTGCCATCCAGTTAGGCAATGAAACTCTGCTCAACCAGCGGTTCAAGTCGTCGGATGGCATCATCTTGGCTGATCTGCAGCCAGACAAGGACATCAGCGGCTGGCAGATAGTGGGCAAAGAATCAGCGTCGCAAGATGAGCCGATACAAGTATCCCAATCAAGTCCGGTTACCATAAAGAGCAGAATCTTCTCAGACGGGGGCTTGTATCATATCATAGTCACTATTGAAAAATCAAGCACTGGGCTTTCTGTGGATTCCGACCGCAAGTTTGACCTCTATGTAACAGTTGGCAGGACATTCACCTTTAACAATATAGACACGCCTGAAGGCATGGTAAGCATGTCAGCCAAGACCTATTACGATGAGATACAGAAATTTGCCTATAGTTCTGAAAATAAGACCATTAGCTTTTCAATGCCATTTATTTGGAGACCTGATTTTGTGTCGCAAGTGCCGGTTGTTCATATCGAAGTACAGTTTCCAAAGTCGATAAAAGAACTACAATCCAACCGCTATATAGGAACAATAAATGGCAAGGATCTCGAATCCCGGGCTGTGCTGATAGATGACTACTCATCTAAAGACAATCGCATAGTGCACTTTGTAGTAACAAACGACATGCTGAGAAGTCTTGCCCAGAAGATTAAAGGCAATGTTGCGACTTTTACCTTGTCGCCAGTAGAAAAGCCCAACTTCCCAATGGACATATCATCAAATGATAACAAATACATTTTTGAATTATCATGGGGACCTGATATTATTGAGACAGGCACTTCCACTACATTTACCATGAACATTCAGGATGCAAATGGTAACTTGCTAGCCGGCTCATCGTTTGATTTCGTTCTTTCTCAAGACGGAAACGAAATCTATAGACAGCACTTGAAATCTGACATCGGGGATTATTCTACACAATATACATTTACAAAAGCCGGGGGTGTCACTTTGACGGCTAGTAACATCAATGGCGGAGGTCAAGGCTCAAGCGCTAGCATTAACCTTATAGTGCAGCAGGGAAGCAACAACGCAACATCTCAAACCCCACAACAGCAGCAGCCATCTGGCTGCCTCATTGCAACAGCTGCGTTTGGCTCTGAGCTGACTCCACAGGTGCAGTTTTTGCGGAACTTCCGCGACCATTACATCCTCTCGACAGTATCGGGTTCAGCATTCATGAACACTTTCAACTCTATCTACTATTCGTTCAGTCCGCAAGTTGCAGATTATGAAAGAGGCCAGCCTTGGCTGCAGACAACCGTCAAGGCAGGATTGTATCCACTCTTTGGAATACTGATGACTGCTGAGAGAGCATATGCTGTGAAAGCCGGTGATGTAGGCAGCATTTTGGCTGGCGCTACTGCAAGCTCGCTCATTGGCGCAGTGTATTTGTGGCCGGCGGGCTTTGCAGTTAGCAAAAAGATCAATAACATGATGCTGATTGTTGTTGCTGGAGGGGGATTGGCAGTTCTTGTAATTACGCTAATTGCTATGCCTGCATTGCTAGCGATAAGCACTTCTGCATTTGTTATTGCGACAGCTGGAACTTCTGCAATAGCTGTAGCAAAAGCAATCAGATATGTTGTTGCTGTCCACAGGCAAACCAGCTAAGTTATTCTCTTCTTTTGTAGAAGAGAATAATATTCTGAAGCATGCTATTTCATTTGATACCTATTAGCTAAACCTTTTTAGCTTATTCTTCAACCATGAATGTTGAAACCTCACTTTAGCGCTTCTAAAAGCATAGGAACCATTGACCTGCTATGTACACGAGTTCATCTACTTGTTATAAGAACCTACTAGTGTTAATAGTGATTGGTGTTCTCAACAACAAGGGAAAGATGTACTATTGATGCTAGCAACGCTTGCTAGAATAGTCTCAAAGGTTCTGTAGATTTCAAACTATACCAATGCTAAACTACTAGTTGAGGTATCGCCTTCTTTGACATCAACTCAAAAGAACACATTCTGGCTTTCTTTCTTGAACACGCAGATTTAGCACTTGTTAACAGAATATGTCCTAGTAAACTTGTTCTTGATTCATCCTCAAATTTGTTGCTAATGTTAGCACGCCTTTTGTTCAGCCCTGCTGCGAGCATACATCACACAGAAAGAATCTACTCTTGCGTTGTTGTATATTCACTCATTTCTTAAGAGCTCTTAACTCTGAAAAAGATGTCAATACCTTCGGGAGACCCTGCTGTGCGAAGGCGAACAATAGCCGCAGTAATCGGTGTTCGGTCTGCCATGACAGATACACTCACATTTGCTGCCATATGTCTGACTTTTACTAAATTTTCTCAATATATATTATATATAGGCAGTAGGGGTATATAAGGAGATGGTATACCAGTCTCGTGTTTTGTAGCATTGCATGCTGCGATATACTTGAGGGAGATTGGTTGATGTAGCATACCAGATTGTTGCAGAAATGATGTATATCTCCATCATAAGCATTCTTTGATACAAAGAGCTATCTTTGTTTGTCTCATATATCGCCACAATAAGCCATATAACGCTATATTGTTTGGCGTTATAACACGAAGACTACTGGCCGGCATTAATCGTTGGTTGGCTTCTATAATTCTAAATTATGCATATGTGTATTCTTCATGATTGACGCTTTGTGGTGATAGGGTATATCTGTATGCTGACAGTACCCATTCAGAAAGATCTTCTAAAATCCTAAAATACCTTTTATTGCAGAGTAAAGGTAGCCCGTAGGGCAAGTGGTGGGGTCTACGAATGTTAGGTATTGGCTTGATGTCCGTTTATGCCCGTCCTTGCTGTCTACGGGTCTTACTATAAGAAAGCGAGATCTTTTTTGGGGTATAAACCTCGTTTTAGTTGTATCTACCGAGCAACTACTTGGTCTCATATAATCACAACTTGTTATCTAATGCCCCTTTTGCAAGGGCCAAGCAGACGGCTCTCAACTAATCTTGACTCAAGCTGACTTTGTCTGCTAAGTGGTATTTGTTAGGCTAATTTCGTTTCTGTCTATCACGCTATTTTCGTTTAAATTATCACAGTTGAATCTGAGATCCTATCACATACTCTCTCCTATTTTGGCAGGACTTTTTTACACCATTATCTTGGTGGTGGTCGTCGTCACAGAATTAAGTTTCTGATCTGTAATGCAAAACGCCGCATAATTCAAAGAATTTATAGTCCTCAGCCACGAATCTAACATGATAATGGCAACAAAGATTTTTGTGAACTTACCCGTAAAAGATCTTAATAAGACAATAGAGTTCTTTACCAAACTTGGTTTTACATTTAACCCTCAATTTACTGACGAGAATGCAACATGTATGATTGTAGGCGAAGATATATTCGTAATGCTCCTGGTTGAAAAATTCTTTAAAACTTTTACGAAGAAGGAAATTTGTGATGCTACAAAAGATACGGAAGTGATAGTAGCACTATCCGCCGAAAGCAGAGAAAAAGTAGATCAAATGATAAGCAGGGTTATAGAAGCTGGAGGCAGGGAATCTAGGGAGTCACAAGATCACGGATGGATGTACGGACGTAGTTTTGAGGACTTAAATGGACATCTGTGGGAAATAATATACATGGACGAAAGTGCCATAAAAAAAGAGTAAAAAAGTCGTCAATGATATCAAGAGAGTAAAATAGATGATGAACTGTGATAGTTCATTTCGCAGGTGAACGTTATGAGTAATTTAAGCGGTTAGAAAAATTTGGAAAAATTTCTGTTTATTTATGAATTAAAGAATTCAAATTTGACTTTGTATAGTTCGATCCCACCCTGTGCAACAACCTTCTATAACAGAGCTGGACTAATAGCAATAATAATCTCTACTAATCTGTGATGAGGAAAATATAGTATGATAGGATACCAACTGTACACCATCATCTATCTGTGATATTATATTGAATGTGACAAATGAAATTGTCGTTATTTTATTCCGAGTATCTTAACTTTTTCTTCGGATCAGTTTCATTTTCATACCATATTTGGGCCGCAATGTAATTGCAGGATCCAGTTTGATGCGTTGACCTGGGACCAGACGCATTGACCACTTTTGCGCAATAGCAGCAATGATAAGTATCCCTTCCATCCATGCGAAGGGCTCTCCAATGCAACCTCTTATCCCTCCTCCAAATGGAAAGTAACTGAACCTAGGTAAATCCGTCTTGAATTTTGTTGTCCACCTATCTGGATTGAAGTGTTCTGGTTCCTCGTAATATCGTGAGTCATGATGCATGACATATTGACTCATAAGGATAGAGGAACCAGCAGGTATAGTATATTCTCCTACGTGATAGTCATTTTCAACATAACGACCCATTGTCCAGACAGGAGGATAAAGCCTCATTGACTCTCTAAGTACCTTTTCAGCGTATTGTAATTTTGGAATATCATCAACGGTTGGGATTTTTTTACTATCAGCATGACCATTCATGTCGTCGATAGCTCCAAGAACGGAATCTATTTCATCGTGAAGTTTCTTCTCGACATCAGGATATTGGGAAAGTAGGTAGAAAGTCCATGTAAGTGCATTGGCCGTAGTTTCATGACCCGCAATAAATATAGTCATAACTTCATCTCTTGCTTGTTTATCCGACATTTTACCATTAGGCGAAGAAGAAGAAGGTTGAGCACCACCGCTGTTGGAAGAAGCAGCAGCAGCAGGACCAGCCAAGTTAGAATCTTGCGCCTCCAGTAGTCTGAAGAGCAAATCATCATAGCCACTATTATTATTATTATTATTATCAGACTGTTGTTGTTGTTTTCTTCTGTCTGAAATTAATCTATACACCAATGAATCTAATTCTTTCTTGGCTTCCCGAGCTCCCCTTGGAGCAGGTAGAATAGGAATTTTATCTAGAACATGACCTATTGGACTCTGAAGTCGTTTAGAATAGTTACGCGTCGTAGTTAATGCTTTGCCGACTTGTTCAGCCTCTGATTCTACGTCATAGTTTAATACCGATTTACAGATAATGCCAAGTGTTAGGTGCATCATTTCTTGAGAGATGTCTAATATGTCTTCATTCTTCCATCTATCACGAAGACGAATGGCATAATCAGTCATAACCTTTCCATAGCCCATAATTTGTCTTGGATGGAATATTGGTTGTATTAGTCGTCGTTGACGGTTATGGAGGTCTCCTTCACTTGTGACTAGTCCTTCGCCTAAAAGGGCTTTTGCAGCTTGAAGTCTTTTGCCCTTTTTAAAATTTCGATGATCGTAGATGAGTACTCTTTCAATGTAGTCAGGATTATTGATTAAATACACATGTTGCTTAGGTCCTAATTTGAAATAAGATATATCGCCATATTTTTGAGAAATAGTTGATAAGGTTTTGATAGGATCGTGAATGAATTGACGAATCAATTTACCTGGCATTTTATAGGTTGGACCAGGAGGATACTTGGTAATTTTGTTGCTGCTCATGCCGGGCCCTAATTCTCTAAAATATTGGTAAATTATAAGGTTTTATTAGTTGTAGTTACATAATGTTTTCACTTTTCTTAATACTATGAGTAAATATACTGTAAATTAAAAGCATTGGACATTCTACTCTCCCCACATTCTGCTAGAGAATATCTTATTATCCATAGCTTCGACCTTATCATCAAAAGATCCAAATGAAGGTTGACAGAAAGAAAACGAAAAGCATTTCAGTTACTAAGTGATTATCCAGTCCATAACATCCACCATAACAAGTAATCAGCCGCCGCCTGCCTGGTTTCGCGCCTTGCAAATAGGATGTGGCATAATATCACTCATTT
>DATDKS010000086.1:0-20985 GCA_036519825.1 Nitrososphaera sp.
GGTAGGACAGTAGATGCACTTGCAGACTTCAACAACAACATATGGAAGACTTGGACATCGTACTGGTCTTCATCACAGCACCAACTACAACAATTCAACAGGGCATAGCCCTGATGTTTTTTTCTTATACAGCCATGCCTAACTAATTTAACCGTGGCTTAAGCAATGATATAGAAGTATTCCATCATCTGATCTCACTTTGAGATTGAGTCAAAAAATACAAAAGTTCTTCCCCAAGCTAAACATGTATGGATTGTGTATTGCTGTAATCTCGCTGCAATAAGATCGGTCCTGCAACAACATATGTCATGCGCTGCATATAGTCCAAGAGCATATGCAGGCAAAGAGAATTTTAATCATTAAACTTAATTCCTATAAGTACTCTGTGGGAGATATAGTTTGAATATTGAGGGACGTCTCATAACTGGCTGGTTACCATTTATATTTGCAAAATTTATTTGTGACCAGCTTCAAGTTGTTAGAGATATACTCCTAGTCGTGGACACTGGAACCGCTATTACTACAATAAATGAATTTGATGCTCGACAAATGAAAGTAGATTACTCTAAATTGACAAAATATCAAAATTCGCTGGGTATTGGGGGTTCAGCCGAATCATACCTAGCAGGTTCATGCCATTTATATTTTGGGGAAGGAATAGAATCAGTCGATGTCAAGCCTGTCAAGTTTCTGCGACAAAATAACGTTGAGGAAGTTGACCAGGAGCGTTATCCCAGTCTTTTGGGTATGGACGTACTGAGAAATTACAAAATAAGCTTTAGCGAATCTAAAGTGATCTTAGAAAGAGATAGTAGTATATCTTGATTTGAATACTAGAGGATATTGTTCCCAGGTATTCTATATTGCGATGCCACGGCGATAGCCATTGCATTAGCAATCACTGGATGCTTTTGTATGACGTTCAACCCTGCAGGCTAAAAACCAACAATTCTCAATCCTTAGTAGTTGTGCACTGTCAGAATAAGGCTTTGGGGGTAGTAATCAAGTAGAAATATACAGGATACAAGAATGATTAGATATCTGGACCGCAATTGACTTTGCAAAGCTCTCCGCAGGTGATCGATATAAGTCAGATTCTTGAATTGCAGTATTGTCATTACTTTGTGTCCTCAAATAGATTCAGAGATCTGATTGTTGCAGCCTAGTTAGTGAACTGGTCGAGCTTGATAAAGAAGAAAAGCAAGACAGCGCGCAGCAGGATTGTACTTCCTAGGAGAAAGCACAATAGAAAGATTGCTAGTAGAGCACAATTATTTGTGTTGGAAGGTTAAGATCATTAAAGTAAAACGCAAGTTATTTACAAAATTTGATTTATCCCACAAAGTTGCAAAACCTGATATACTTAAGACATATCGACTTTGTTTTCCAAAATATTAAGATCATTTGGCGTAATATATTAGTCGCTGGCCTAAGCAAATAGCGCGCTTTTTAAGGGTTATCACTTGTGGCGAACTGAAGGAATTGTCTTGACAAAATAACACATACACCGGGTTCCTCCTTCCTTTTGTTTTGACAGAAATGAGAAGCAATCAATGCTTAAGAACCATATTATTATTTATTTACATCTCTAGTATCTCTATATGCCAAGCATCAAATACTCTAAGCACAACAGAGTTCGCTTCAAATCTTTGGAAAAGAAAGAGGCTGGTATAAAGATGTTCACTGAGTTTTTTAGTAGCATAAGAAAAGAGGAGGTAGGAAAAAAAATGAAAGGTGACATTATACTTGACAGTACAAGCGACTTTCAAGAATCAATAGTACTCACTTTTTGGGAGACAAGAGAGGATATGGACAAGTTTTACTCTACGCAGAACAAAGCCCTAGCCAACTTGGTAGAAAGAGCAAAGCCCTTATTTGAAAAAATGCCTGAAAGAACGGATTATGCTGTGTCAGAATTATCATTCGAGATTTCTTGATCCTAGTCAAGAATTGATAGAGTTTTTGATCTATAGTTACTTCTTATTCTTCAGCAAAAGCAGCCATTCTTTGGCTGCTTGAATATCTTCTTGTGTTAGCTCATGGCCGCTGTCTTGCCATTGCAGAACCACAACAGCGCCAGCTTGTTTGAGCAAACCAGAAAGCTTCTCTGCTTCTTGTCTTGTAGCTATTGGATCCCTCAATCCAGATGACATGAATATGCGCTTGTCCGACAGATCAGGAAGATTGTCGGGAACAATAGGAACCATGGCGCGAAAGAGTATTGCGCCTGACAATGTTTGCGGCGTGAGTAAGAGCAAGCTAGCTGCTATGTTTGCACCGTTGGAATAGCCCACTGCTATGACCTTGCGTGCATCAAATCCATAGACTCTTGAAGCCTTCTCAACAAACCTGGCAAGCTCATGAGTGCGAAACTTAAGATCCTCGATATCAAAGATGCCTTCGGCAAGCCTGCGAAAGAAACGTGGTATTCTGCCTGCTTCCAGTATTTTGCCGCGTGGACTTATCAATCCAGCATTGAGGTCAAGCTCACGACCTAGTGGCAGAAGGTCATCCTCGTTTCCGCCAGTGCCATGTAACAGAAGCAGAGTTAATTCAGCTTTATCATTTCCGCCTTGAGGCGGAATGAAGCGGTGCTTAAATCCTAGTTGGCCAGATTTGTCAGTTGATGGTGATGTTGGCACTCAGTATAACCTCCTATTGTCCTTCTATTGTCGTTCTAAGTAGGTTTTTACTGGAGGCAATAGTTGCTCAAGCTTTCCGCGCATAGGCTCAAGCCACTCTGGGAGCTTTAATTGCTTTCCGAGATCTTCTGGCCTTTCATCTATAGCAAATCCAGGTGGATCTGTGGCAATTTCGAACAGTATTCCACCAGGCTCTCGAAAATAGACAGAACGAAAGTATGTGCGGTCAATTACAGGAGTCGGATTAAGCTTTGCTTCCCCAACAATTCTCTTACGCAAATCTATCTGATGCCTATCGTTAGCGGCCCGCCACGCGATATGGTGGACCGTGCCTATTCCTACATAGCCTCTAGATATTTCAGGTTGGCATACAACGTCGACAATTGAGCCTATTGATGAGGAGGATGAGGATGCGGAGGCGTCTTCTTGATTGCTATTGTTTTTTTCCACTATTCCAAAGCGGAATCTATCTTCCTTGTTGTCTTTAGCTATGAATTTGAGTCCCATAGTATCAGCCAGAAGTGTAGCAGTGCGCTCATATCCTTCTTCAGATAGGGTGGCTGAGTGGAATCCTCTGATGGCATTATCTTTACTAACAGGGCTGTCTTTCCAGATGTCGTTGTTGTCTGTCCGCCGTTGTTGTTGTTGTTGTTGTGGTTGTAGTCCTTGAGAATCATTAGGAGAAATAAGCTCAAGCATCAATCCATCGGGATCGTGGAACGAAACAAAATCATCGCTAAAGCGTTTTGATGGACCAACAAACGAAATGCCATTGCGCTTGAGTCTATCAGTCCAGTAGCTCATGGATCCACTGGGAATCAGAAATGATATGGCTATAACCTGTCGTGTGCCGCGGTATCCTATAGGTGCCTCAGACCAAGGAAAGAATGTTAAAATGGTTCCGGGATGTCCTAGGGAATCGCCATAGTAAAGATGGTATGTTGTAGGATCATCAAAGTTAACTGTTAGTTTAACTAACCTCAGTCCCATCAGCCCTGAGTAAAAGTCAATATTCCGTTGTGGATTTCTAGCTATAGCAGTGATGTGATGAATGCCAAGAACCCCTTCTTCTGATTTTTGATTTTCTTCACCTACCACAATCTTCCGCCTTCTGTCATTCTCATTATGCTTCAAAGTGCCTTTCAATATTTAAAACGATTGTATATCTCCATATGTTCTTCATTCAGACGACCCATGAATGGATATAGTTGGCATAGACCCCCCTTACAAGGTAGCACATTACTACTGCTATATACAGCGGCCAAAGGTGAAACATTAAGGAAATGGCGCCTTTCAGCTTTTATAACGACAAGTGCCTTTCTCAACTAAATGAGTGTTCCTTGCCACGGCAAAGAAGAAGAAACTTTAGGGGCATAGGTCGCCTGACTGCGGGCCCTCTAAGTTTGACGGTTCATCTAAGTGACAAACAAACAAAAAAGCGGGACAACCTACCAAAGCGGTAGCGACTAGGGGATATTCAGTTTCGCTATTCAGCATTTCAAAAGAAAAAGCAAGGATATTCTCAAACTATACATATTATGTGGATGAGCAAAAAATTGAGAGAGACTCCAGGTCTCTTCTTGCTATTGTTAGGCTGTAGTGGCTGCCTTTGTAGTCTTCAAAGAGGTCTTGAATGTATTCTAGCGGAGCACCACGACATCACTAACCTTCTGCTTCGCCTTCATCTTCGCCGTCGTCTCCTCCGCTATCTTCGCCTTCATCTTCGCCGTCTGCGCTGGTAGTCATGTTACCTCCTAATTCATTTAGGGCTAAATTCAACTGCAACAGTACACCTTGAGTATCATTATTCTGTGCTGCCATACATGCTGCTTCTATATACTCTCTTACCTCGGATGTCGATTGATTTCCTCCTCCAACTGCGCTAGTAGTAGCATTTGTGGCGGTAGTAGTAGCATTGCCTGTCGTAGCATTAGCATTGCCACCACCCATTGTTGTAATTGTTGTTGCGTTAGTAGTAGTGGCGTTCTGGCTTCCGCCTCCTCCCGTTTGTGTTGGAGCACAAGCAGACCGTGCACTTGTGCCGCCACCACCGCCTGTTGTTGTTACGTTAGCAGTAGCAGCATTGCCTGTTATGTTCTGTTGTGCTATGGCTGGCTGGTAGCCATTAATGAGGGATAGTCCTGATAGAAATCCTGCAGCAATCACTATACCTGCCAAAGGTATAGCAGCTATTGATTTGCCTGTTCTATTGTTGTTGTCTTTCTTGTTGTCATTCATTCCACTATACGGATTCATTAACTCCCGGTGTAAACGATATGGCACTTAATAATTTCACATACATGATAGCAATCTAGAAGCTGAATGAAAGCAACTGTATTAGATTCAGGTTAAAGGCTGGCTTGAGGTAAAGGCATGACTAATGCACGGCATAGTGTGAAAGGCAATTTAACCTGCCATATCATAGGAAAAAAAGCAGGCCGATAAATAAAGGCATAAATGAGGATCAAAATGGCAACCTCATGATAAAGGGTTTAGTGATTTCGAAGGCATGAGATCCCGCCGTTCTTTTTTGACAGATTAGAATCAGAATGTCTGATCGTTTGAGATAAAAGCGATGATCAAGATATAATACATGCTATCCAAGGGCCTGTGGAATTACTTTGCTTTCTGCTTCTGTCCTCAGGCCAGTCAATTTATTGTTATCATCACTTTCAGTTGCCACTACTTTATTCACATCATAGAAAATAAAGAAAAAGAGAGTGGGAGTTTTCATTGCCACCAACTCGGTCGCCCACGGCAACCGGGTCAGGATTGTTTGCTTATGTATCGCGTTGTCTGTCTAGTTCATTTTATGTTCCTGTTATTGTCTCCTATTCTTCACCCGTCACATCTGCTGTCTGGCTAGCGTTTTGGCCTAAGAACTGATCAACTACGTTACCGCCGCCGCCTGTCACATCTGCTGTCTGGTTGGCACCTTGACCTATACCTTGATCAACAGTGCTACCGCCGCCTGTTACGTTTGCTGCCTGCTCAGCGTTTTGGTTTATAGTCTGGTTGAGAAGGCTACCGCCGCCTGTTATCACTCCTTGCTGCTCAGCATTCTGGTTGATTATTTGGTCAATCTGTGTTGGAGTGGTCGCGTTTTGACTGGCTATTTGTGCTGCGCTCTGAGATATCACCTGGTTAACGGTGTTATTGTTGCCCGTGAGACTCAGGACCTGTATTGCGTTTTGAGTTATCTGTTGATACACGTTGACAACATTATTGAGGTTAATGATCTGGTTGTTCTGCACCTTGATGATGTTCTTGACTGTGTTTTGGATTATTGTTCTGGTGTGGATGTCTAGATTGACGTTGTTTTCGCCGCTGCCGCCGTTCTCATCTGCACAGATGACACCTATTGAAGCGGCCCTTGCGTCATTGGTGTCAGTATTCTTGACAACTGCTAGCCACACCATGCTGTCGTCAGGTAATGCTACTGGGAATGACTGCGATGCGATGACATCCGATGTCTCGAAAATGAACATAGAGGATATCGCAAACTCGTCTTCAAGACACTCAGCGAATAACACATCTACCGTATTGGGTGCTATTGTAGACGGAGCTCCCCACCGAGGTGTGAATTCTATGCCGTTTACATCTCTATCTGATTCAGATAGCTGGTCTGTTGCGGAGTCTTGGGTATCGATAATCTTTTGTTCTTGTGTTGTTGTTGTTGTTGCTGCCACTGTTGCTGTTGATAATGGCCCTGCAAACAAAATAGCTGCTGCGACAAAGAGCACCGATAGTGTTGGAATAGCGGTTCTGGTCAATGATGATAGTTTATAGGATATCATTTGTTCCTAGCCCGTCCTCCTCTTGTGGATATTGCTTGTTGTTGTTGTTGTTGATATCGTCGCCTGCATGGCGATCAAATGTAATATCATACATCGAGTGACTTGTGGTCGTAAATAAGCCATTCTACATCGGATTCTAGAACTTTTTTCATCCCACACAATACCTTTAAAAGGTTACATCTTCCCAGAGAGGGTTTTCTATAAACTCGCTTAATCTCATCACACCTTTACTGCCCCCTACTGCAGAGGCTATATCAGGCAACAGGGAACTCGTATAACGTATAATAACACACACATAAAGAAAAAGATACCCCAGATAGCCACACTCAGGTAGTCAAGGAAATTTGCAAATTTCGCATTTTGAATATGCGTCCCCGTCTAGGTGATTGAAATGCGTACCGCACGATTTGCATGTGTGATGAATGTCGTCGTAGCCGTCCTGTGCCACAAACTGGTAGCTTTCAAGCTGCTGACTCTTACATACTATGCATCTGCAGCCACATGATATCACACGGTATCACCATAGATCTCTCACACTCTACTACTACTACGACTCTGCTGCCACGTTGGCTATAATAATATTAACCTATTCGATGGCAGGTATCGTCAGCTTGATGTCAGGAGCGGAGTCAGGTTCATCCCAATCAAGTACATCGGGAATTATGTCTCCCAAGGGGTCGTAGCTATCAAACCGAGTCTTTTGCGGAGCAGATGCAACAAGGTGGACGCGTACTCCATTAGAAGATGATGTCGAAGGTACCATCCCAACTTCGATTGCGCCATCCTCTTTGAAAATTCCCCGCACGCAACCTACCAGCTTGTTCAGTTCACCAATAGGGACCCTTTTACCTCCCATTACATACACGATCGCTCTTTTGACAGTGCTTGCATTTGGTACAGCATTATATAGCATTGCAAGCGAGTCGCGGAGTGAGGATTCCGAGCTAGGGCTTGTCCTGCTTGTGCAAAGCACGTTCATCGCCGGCTTTATCATGCCGGCGGTGATTGAGGTAATAACTTCAACTATTGCATTATTTGTTATGGCAAAGCAATCAAGTTGAGATAGCTCTGGGTTATTATCCAAGAATGAGTCGTTGTCCATCACTATTGTTGAATCTGAAACTTCGCGGACTCTTCTGAGAGCAGTCCCAGCGCTGAAAATGCGATCAGTTTCGTATGTGAAGGGCATAATTGTTATAGAGATTACTGACTTGCTGGAATCTTTTGCCATCTTGCATACAAGCGGCGCTATTGCGGTGCCGGCTCGCCCCGCCAAATTTGATACAACAATGACTGTCGAGTAGCCGCTCATTGCTGTGGCCATCTCGTTGCGATGACCCTCAACGAAGGAGCGCAATTTGTAACTAGAAGGATTGACCCAGCCCCCAGAGCGAACAAAAACAGGTGTGCACAAATCATTGTGTACCAGATCCTTCTTGTTGTTGCTTATCAATAGGCATTTGCATTCAAGCGCCGCACTTGCGGCTGCTGCGATTTTACTCCCGACGCCGCCGATGCCCACCAGCAGCATGGGATTTTTGATCGATAGCTCATCCAAGGTTTCCCCGAGCTCCCCCGCATAGAGATATGGATGTCAAGTTAAAAAGTTTTGGTGATTAATCAAAGCTATGCGTAGGGTAACAAAGTTTAGCTGGTATGCAAAATTATCTTTCCCTTCAATGAAAAGTTGGAATAATCATAAATTTTGACATGCACTTTGTCACCAAGTAAAATTGGACGATCGGCATTAGCAGTAGTTGTTGTTGTTGTTGATGATGGTGGTGATATGACTACTGGCTTGTATGCATAGTTTCTTCCCTGCCTCACTTTTCCAATCTCATCAATTACTATTTCGCCGTGCCAGTCCTGCCAGATAGAGTTACGTTTTTTAGCGATGCTCCTTGTAAGGCCGTGCAGACACTCTGATCTTTTCTTAGACACTTGAGAGTTAACTCTTACGCCTTTCCATCTATAGGCTTCCGTTCCAGGCCGGGCAGCATAGCGCGAAATATTAACAATATCCGGCTGAGATCTCTCAAGTAAGTCAACAGTTTCTTTGAAATCATCCTCTGTTTCTGATGGAAATCCTACAATGATATCAGTTGAGATCGTCATCTCAGGGATCCTGTTTCTAAACTCCTGCACAGCATCCATGAATGTCTTGGAGGTATGGCCACGCCTCATTTTTTTCAATATCCTGTCGCTTCCACTTTGAACAGGAATGTGTAGAAACTTGAAGAGTTTGTCATTTTCACAAAACAAACTGACCATTCCATCGAGTATCGCAGGCATATACATAGGGTTCATCATTCCCACCCGTATCTTGAAGCTGCCTTCGATTGAGCAGCATTCCTTCAGAAGCTCTATAAGGTTGGTGTCTATGTCTCTTCCATAGCACCCATTGTCGGTTGAGGAAAGCCATACTTCTTTACAGCCACTTTTGATGTCTGATTTGATCTGCCTCACTATGTCGCCAATGCGGTAGCTCCGAAGCCACCCCTTAGCAACCTTTGTCTGGCAAAAGGTGCACTCGCTCATGCAACCGCTTGCTATCTCTACTATGCTGACTACGGAGTTGAGTCTGACCCTTGGAATATTGACCTTATCAATCGGAGAATCTTTGAGTACTACTAGCCTGCCTCCTGCAAGGGCTAACCTTGCTGCATCAGGAGCCTTGTCGATGCAGTTGGGCCCAAGAAGACTTGCCGATGAACTCAGTGATTCTACTTTTGCCCTGTCTGCCTTTGGCAGGCAACCTGCGACTATGAGCGGCTTGCCAGACTTGGTCATTGTCCGGATCCTGCTCACCATCCGATGCTCGGTTGTATCTTTGACGGAGCATGTGACAATGAGGTTGAGGGCACTTTCGCTTTGCGTGGTTGCAATTTCGTAGCCGGCCTCTTCTAAGAGGCCAGTTATCATCTCAGAATCGGCCATACTTGCCGAGCAGCCGTATGCTTCCACCCACACCTTGGGCTTAAACTTTTTTCTCAGTAGGGGAATTGTTTCTATTATTGGCGGCTTGAGCGAGCTGCTAAACATAGTAGAAGACATGTGACCGCCTTACCTTAAAAATCATATGCCACCTAACTCAGGGTTTTTCTAACTTAGAAACCTGCCAGGAGCAGAAATGAGAGTAAACGAATGGAATAGATGGATGGAAGGATGGATGAAGAAATACAAACCTTCACACCGATGCGAGCTTTCAATCGATCGATTACTACTGCAGTAGTGAGCTATTTTTTCCCTGCTGCTGGCGATTCTGAACCCAAATCTCGGTTAACACGGTGACATAAGTGGTGACAAGTTCACCAGATTCCATATTGTCGCGATTTTCCTCCAGATCATTTCCAAGCGCCATCATAAAAGACTTGGGCACCTTCAAGTACTCGCCCATATAGATCAGCAGTGAATAGTACATGAGCTTCATTATCTCATTGCTATCAGCACCCTCGATGATTTTCATGCTCGACATCATGTTTGAAACAACAAGGGAGAACTGAGGTGATAACAATGCTCTATCTTCCTTGTCTACAAGTCTGATAGCACCCATGTAAAGCAAATCTTCTATAGCAGAGACAGTCTGCTCAAGACGCTGACGATCTTCTGACATTGCTAATAGTTGTTCTTGGTCGTCAAGCCTATTTTAGATTGCTTACGACTGAACGGTAAGATGCCACAGAATTGGGATCTACTATTCCCTGCAACACGTACGGCTTGCCGTCTGACAGCCTGATGTCCATTGCAACAGCACTGTATGGTATGTCGAACTGGTCGATCTTGTCTTGCTCGATGGTGTCAAAGAATTTTGTGCACCTGCCACCACCATCGCATGAGAAGCCACAGATCCGCTCGACTCGCCGGTGGCCGAAGCTGGCAGCTCTTCCGCCTGCCGAACCGATCGATTCTTCCACCATCAGAATGAAAATATCGTTTTTTATATGCCTGTCTAAAAAAACATCATTCTCTGCTATAACGATCTTGCGCTGTGGAAGCTGTAAGAGGGCATCAATTGAGTCTGACATTTGTGCACTAATGCAACCAAGGAGTAATAATTATTTGTTTGAGCCTTCTTCTTGATCTCTCCTCTGCTTTTTGACTACCCTGCAATGAATAGTGATTGATCTGCATCCACCCTGGAGAATATCTTTTTTGTAGAAGACCGGTATTTGAATGCGACTTTTTTCAATTAAAAGCATTTTTTATCAAGTTGCAGCAACTGGATGTCTTGATTACCTGAAGAATCTTTCTTGTGATTTTGCAGAGAAACTCTGGCATTTGCTAGCGGAGACTCTCTACATCCGTGCTTTCTTGCCTTTCGCCGCCATGGCCTTTTTACTGACCACGGCAAGTGAAGTTAGCGGCAGAAAGAAAATTAAGAAGATACTCCTTAGACCCAGAGAATAGGCATAGCAACAATCGCTGCAGCAGATGCTACCAGCATGATTATAGGTAAGAGCTTATTGTTGTTGGTAGTGCCGCTAGCGCCACTATTGCTATTCTTTCTATAATAAGCCATCGATATTGTTATTTTTTATGACAGAATTATTTTATAATGCCAGTCCCAAGGCTGCTAGTATAGATATATAATATCTACAAATTGCATAATTGGCATGGTCAAGACGGTTTCATCACCCCAAGTTCTCAAGACAGGCAGTAGGGCACCTGACTTTACATTGAAAGGTGTGGACAGAATGATGCACTCACCGCAGGATTACAAGAGCAAGACAACACTTGTTGTATTCATTTGCAATCACTGTCCCTATGTCAAGGCAAGGATTGGTGACATTGTGGCTTTGCAGAGCAGATTCAACCCATCTGAACTTCAGGTTATTGGCATCAATAGTAATGATCCGAACTACAAAGACGAGGGCTTTGACAACATGGTCATATTTGCAGAGGAGTACAAGCTGAATTTTCCATATCTAATAGATGAAAGCCAAGATGTTGCAATGGCATACGGTGCGGTATGCACTCCAGACCCTTTCCTCTTTGATTCCGATCGTAAGCTAGTATTCCACGGTAAGATAAATGACGCACTAGAGCCAGAAGCTAGACCTACAGTACCAGTTATGGAGAACAACGTTCGCAAGCTCCTAAGAGGAGAAAAGATAGAGAAGGACTTTGAGCCTTCTATTGGCTGCTCAATAAAATGGAAGAACCAGTAGATAGCTAGCCATACTGGTAGACTATGCCTTTTTCTCCCCTTGGGTGGCGCCACTCAGTTTCCTCGGCACAAGTGCCACACTCAATGCATGCTTCATGCTGGAGCGTCACATTACCCCCTTCCATACTGTAGCAGCTTGTAGGACAAAGCGTCACCATCTTTTTCATGAATTCTGACTTTGGATTGAGTACCTTGATGTGTGAGATCCTATCGTCATCGTACTTTAGCCGTGCGATGCGCTGTGCTATTGTAGGTATTGTAGGTTCATACGTTGCCGGAACTTGTCTGCCGGTCTTTTCTGCAAGTTCTACTGGCACCTGGACATAAGTGTCTACGGATTCGACTAGGGGTAACAACTTGTCGTAACCAAGTATGTTCGCGAAGCCTACAGCGAGCCCTCTTAGCGTGCCGCTTGACATTAGCCTAAACACCATACCGTAGCGTTGTCCGATGATATCCTTTGGCACGTCCCTTGCAGCATCAAGGAATATCTTCAGATAGTCCTTGTCTATCTCCTTCATATCTCGAGTGTATGGGCTCTCTTCTATTGACTGACTGTAGGATTCGCCCATGTACTGGGTAGAAAAGTTGTTTCTCTCAATAGCTCTTGCGACTGCATTTGCCGCCCTTACTGCATCGTCAATTCCGACGTTGAGTCCTTCTATTCTGGGTCCGATAAAAACTCCTCTTCCGGCCGCATCGCCTACAAAGAGGATATTCTTGTAGTATGGCTTTTTCATTGCGCAGCGCTTGCCATCTGGTACCAGCTTGGCTCCATATTCAAGCTCAACATAATCAGTGACAAATCTTGTCTTGTATTTTGTGGTAAGCTCATTATGCACAGAATCAAGCCTCGCCCTAATTTCCTCTTCCGATTTGTACTTACCGCTTTCAACCAGCTTTTTCCTTACAGCAGGCGAGTGGTAGCTATCACGAAGCTCATTCCAGGTCTTTATCAATTTGCTTACTGCAAATCGTGTCCTAAGCTGTTCCTCCTTTGGCAGGTTCTTGTCTATATCCTCTTTGACTGCCACCTCATCTTTGATAAATTCTGCAATCATAGGATTCTTTATCAGAGCATTTATCAGCGTGTAAGGTTCTGATGGTCTCTCCATAAGAGAGTCATAATGGTAGACAGCACCTAGGGAAAGAGTATCGAGGTTTGTATACAAAAATCCGCCCCCGATGTGGTTGAGCGTGACGTCCCCAGCAAATAGATGCGCTGCGCCTTCATCGGGCCCAATTCCGAACCGCTGTTCAATTATCTCTTCAGGCAGCTTGACTACGACCTTTACACCTTGGTACAGCTGCTCAGGTGTGAATTTTGCCCTAGCACCAATGATTTCTGCAACTTCCGAGTTGACGCCGTCTGCCGCAATTACTGCCTTTGTTTCAAAGGGCTCTATTTCATCAGTTTCAATTATTGTTTTTCCGTTCTGCCAGTTCAGAGAGCGGACGTGCACACCTGACACTATGCCACCACCCTGCCGCTCTGCACTTTCACTGGCCTGCTTTGCAAACCACCCATTCAGCTTATTGAGAAGAACAGAATAGCCAAAGTTTGCTTGATATTCATGTGCTGCAGTCAGGTTCATTGTGAACACCTTATCACGAGAGGTCGCATGCAGCATATACTGAGTTATTCTGCGCTCAACAGGGGCATCCTGCAGAAATTCCGGATAAACATCTTCAACGTTATACGTCTTGCCGTGCTTGGGCCTTTTGGAATACAGTATGCCACCGGAAATGTTCTTGCTGCCGGTTTTCTTGCCTGCCTCAATCAATATTGCTTGTTTGTTCAAGTTTGATAGCTGTTTTAGCGCTGCAAGGCCAGCAGATCCGCCGCCAACTATTGCAACATCATAGTGTTCCATATCATTTCTTTACCTCTATTGTGGGCCTCTGCTTTCTCAGTTCTTCAAGCAAGAGCGGTATCACATCCTCCATTCTTCCCCGGACAAAGATGTCGCACTCGTCCTTTATCGGCGAGTTTTCATCTGGATTAATTGCCACTATAAACCCGGACTCTTTCATACCTGCAATATGTTGCATGGCGCCGCTTATCCCCACTGCAATATACACAAGGGGTGCCACCTTGCGGCCGCTCGTTCCTATGACTCTGTCAGGTATCATGTAGGTCGAGTTTATTCCTTCGCTCACAGGAAAGGGCTTTTTAGATATTGGAAGCGAAATGCCAACTTCAGCTTCAATCTCTTTTGCAAGCTGGGCCACCAGCTTGATGTTCGGCTCTGGCGAGTCCTTGACTCCCTTACCAAAACTTACGACAGCCTTGTGGCTGTCAAAGTCGACAGCACTTTTCACTATTTTTCGATCAATTATCCTTACCTGAAGATCGCGCTCGTCAAATTCCGGGACATAGTCTACTATTACGCCGCGTCTTGATTTGTCGGGCTCAATTGGGACAAACACGCCAGGAATTATGCTGCATGCCTGCGGATGGTATTCACGCTCTATAGCTGGGTTGCGGTTATCAAGGCAAAGAATAGTGGTCCAGAGGAAGCCTGAAAAGTCGGGCCTGTACATTTCAAGCGTTTTTTCATACTTCATCGCCTGCCCCTTTGTCTTATGTTCATGTTTTATTTCCAGGTCCTCGATAACAAGTTTGTTAATGTCCGACGCAAGTCCTGATTCGAGCTCTGCCAGAACTGTAGACGATAGGTGTCTCCCTATGCTGTCTGCTCCAAAAAACATGTAGCGTGGCTTTACGAATTCGGGAGTATCAGAGAATTTTGTCGCCACCTCTCTGCTCCTCGCTATCTGGCTTATCACCTTGGTGTCGATAAGGTTCCTCATGTACTGAAGTTGGGGGCTGTCAGCGTAGATCACTGCATCAGCGCCATAAAAAATAAGTTCTTCACACAGCTTGCGTACGTTGTGACCAAGGACAACAGCGACCACTTTCTCGTCAGAGGAATATCTCCTATTAAAGCCATCCATGAGCCGCCTTGCCTCACCTAGCATCTCAAGGCTGACAGGCACTGGCACGCCATCTTCATGTTCTATGACAACGTAGAGGTGCTGGTACTTTGACATCATTTTATCACCATGCCTCCAAGCACCTCATACATATTGGCTGCCACTCTTCTAAGATCATCATGGTTTGAGCCATCGATAACTTCGGCTTTTCTGCTAGCCTTCGCCTTTGGTATGCGCTCGACTTTGTAAACAATCGTTGGTGAGCCGGGCAACCCAACTAGTTTTGGATCGATACCCAGCTGCTGTGTGTTTAGGACCTTCAGGAATTGCTTGTAGTTTTCTGCCCGTGATTTTGCTTCTTTCTGGTATTTCTCAAACGCAAGCCTCTGCGACACAGTATTAAAAAATGCCTTGTATGAGGGATCAATCGATATGAAAACAGGAAGTGGTGCCTCAACCTCTTCGATGATATCATAAAATCCTTGAAGTGAGATCAGGCGCTTTGCCCTCACTAATCTGCTCTGCATATCAACATTATAATCTATGACATTGCCAAGGAAGGTGTAGCCCAGCTTCCAAGCAGTCTGGGGTCCTGTCTGGCCGGTCTCGCCGTCAGAGGCCCGGTGACCGGAAAACACGATATCCACTTTACCATCACCTTCCACCTTTGAGATGCCAGCTTTGAGCACTTCGGCGGTAGCAAGCGTGTCGGCACCTGCAAAGATCCTATCACTATACAAATGAAGTTCATCAGCATCGCAGAGCAGCTGAGCTTGCTGTAGGGCGCTCTCTGCAATAGGAGGGCCCATCGTTCCAACTGAAACGCGGGCACCATATTTGACCTTAGCGTAAAATGCCGCATTTGACGCTATAGCACTATGAGGTCCAAGGATACTCTTTGTTTCTGCTCTATTGAGCGTGCCGTCGGCATTGTAGCTGACATTCCCTTCAGAGAAATCAGGTTCTAATTTCACAATAACTGCCACATTGAGGTCTTTTGTGGTTCTAGTCGTCAACACTCATCACATCCTTTATCCCCATAAATTACTATCATTAAATTGTTTGTAAAGAAAGGAAGTTACGCGGCGACCAATTTTTGCTTCGACAATCCCCTCAGCTCATCATATGCAGATCTAATACTCTGATAGAATTGAGGCATTTTGGGCGGCAGCATAGTGTATGCAATGTAAAAGTCCTCTGCTTCCCGCATGTAGCGTCTTACCTTATCATGTCCTGGAACATGTCGGATAAATGACATATTGTTAAGTCTGTCTGCCAGCTTGATTACCTTGATGTCGTATTCAGCATCGCGGAGTATGTCACAGTATTCTAAAAAGCGCTCCAGTTGACGCTCTATATCGTTTGCCCCCAAATAGTTTTCAAGGGGCTTGATCTTCAATCCGCTTGCAATATCGCGGATCCTGCTGCCAAACCGGTATGCAAGATACGCTTCAAATCCGTATGACTTGGATTCATATAGATTCAAGATTCTCTCATCGTCTTCCATGACGTCATGTAGAATTGCGGTTGCAATTTCTACGCTTGTGATATTGCGATTGACTGAGCGATAATGCCTTACGACATTCATTGTGACCGGCCACGTATGAGTTTCAAGGAATGGCGAATTGCCGTCTTCGCGCATCAGAGCAGAATGGACTTCTTCCGCGAGCTCAACTGCGCCCTCAATATAATCGTCCAGGCGCACTTTACCTTCATCTTGCAGAAAATCCAAGAATTCGCGCTTGTTTACTCGAGGAATGCGGAGACTGCTGCTCATAACTCTACAAAGGAGGGTAGTTGAACAAAAGATTTTCGTATGATTTTTGACCTTTTAAGGTCAAGCCTCTCTAAAAGGTTGTTTAATGTTTTGCCGTTCAGTGATAGATAGATGTTGTAATTGCATACAGATTGGTGATTCAAACTAGTAAAAATGCTGGTAGATGATTATCAAGAGGCACATGTATAATGAGTAATGTAGGAGGAGCTTGAGGCATTAGCCATATAAGCGCGTTTGGAAAATAGGTTCTAGCACTTTGCTTACCAGCTCTACAGCCTTTACTCTGGCAAAAGATGCCTTTCCGCCTAGCGGAGACCAACCTGAAGCAATAGAGCAGCTTGTCAGAGGTGTGCGGAAGCGTGGACGTCAGACCCTGCTCGGCGTGACTGGCAGTGGCAAGACGTTTACAATTGCAAATGTCATTGCAAGTGCAAACAAGAATACGCTTGTGATTTCTCATAACAAGACCCTTGCAGCGCAGCTGTATGCTGAATTCAAAGAGTTCTTTCCAAAAAATAATGTCGGCTATTTCGTAAGCTTTTATGACTATTATCAGCCTGAAAGTTACATCCCTCAGACAGACACCTATATCGAAAAGGATACAGAGGTGAATGAAAAGATAGAGAAGATGAGACTGGAAGCGACTGCTATGTTGATGTCTGGCGAGCCCACAATAATTGTGTCGACGGTATCGTGCATATATTCCCTTGGCTCGCCTAGTGAATGGGAGAAAAGTGCAATTTCAGTAACAAAAGGAATGACAATCGACCGCAAGTTGCTAATTCACAATTTTATTGAAGCGCGTTATGAACGGAATGATGTGTCGCTTGTGCCAGGCAATCTTCGGGTCAAGGGTGACACGATCGATATCATCCCAGGATATTCTGATGACATTATCCGGATCTCGATGTTTGGTGATGAGATTGAGCATATAAGCATCCATGACCATGTCACAATGAAAAAATTGCGCGACGTAAATGCAGTCAAGATATTTCCAGCCAAGCACTACATTACTGACGACAATTCACGAAACAGAGCTATGGCATCAATCAAGCGGGAGATGGATAACTGGCTTCCAAACCTGCCATCAGAACTTGAAAGACAGAGGCTTATACAACGCACAAAATATGATCTGGAGATGATAGAGGAGTTTGGCTATTGCTCTGGAATTGAGAATTATTCACGTCATTTGGACGGCAGGACACCTGGACAGCCGCCTTACTGCCTGCTGGACTTTTTTGGTGACGACTTTTTGCTGGTAATTGACGAGTCGCATGTTACGTTACCGCAGTTGCACGGTATGTACAATGGCGACTTTACACGCAAAAAGATGTTAATTGATTATGGTTTCCGTCTGCCAAGTGCGTACGACAACCGTCCGCTCAAATTTGAAGAGTTTGAGAAGTACCTCAAGAATGTGATCTTTGTGTCGGCTACACCTAGTGCCTATGAATTAAAGAGCAGCTTGCAGGTCATCGAGCAGCTAGTCCGCCCCACCGGGCTTGTAGACCCCAAAGTCGAGATCCGCCCCACTAAGAACCAGATGGAAGATTTGATAGAAGAGATAAAGAACAGGGCAAAGAGGAACCAGCGGACTCTTGTCACGACGATGACAAAGAGGATGGCAGAAGACTTGGCAGATTTTCTTGCGAAAAACAAAGTGCGTGTGCGTTACCTCCATTCTGAGATTGAGGGTCTTGAACGCACAGAGCTCATAAGACAGCTGCGTCTTGGCGAGTTTGATTCCCTAGTAGGCATCAACCTGCTAAGAGAAGGCCTTGACATCCCCGAAGTTTCCCTTGTTGCAATACTGGATGCAGACAAGGAGGGATTCTTGCGCAATACAACTAGCCTCATTCAAACAATTGGTCGAGCGGCAAGAAACCTTGATGGCACTGTCATAATGTATTCAGATCATACTACCCAGTCGATGAGGCAAGCTCTCGAAGAAACCGAACGGAGGCGCAAAAAGCAACTGGAATACAACAAGAGCAACAATATAACTCCAAAGACAATAGTTAAGGCGATACCGGAAAGTGTTAAGGAAATCGACGATGTTGAAGTAGAGACAAAGTCCATGGCAAAAGAGGACCTGTTCAAACTCTCGGTAGAGACAGAGGCTACCATGAAGAGGTTTGCTGAAGAGTTAGAGTTTGAAAAGGCAATAATGTTTCGCGAAAAGCTAGATAAGATAAGAAAGGCTCTTGGCGAGCCGGCGTTCTCAAAGGTGTCATAATGCACAACAAGATAATAATCAAAGGAGCAAGACAGCATAATCTCAAGAATATCAATGTCGAAATACCAAAGAACAAGCTGGTAGTCATCACAGGACTGTCTGGCTCTGGGAAATCGACACTTGCATTTGATACGATATATGCAGAAGGTCAGAGGCGTTATGTGGAATCACTATCAGCTTACGCAAGACAATTTTTGGAATTGATGGATAAACCAGACGTGGATTCAATTGATGGTTTGTCGCCAGCAATATCTATACAGCAAAAGACAACAAGCAAGAACCCACGCTCGACTGTTGGCACAGTAACAGAAATTTACGATTATCTCCGTCTGCTGTTTGCAAGGATAGGCGTACCTCATTGTCCCAAGTGTGGCAGCAAGATAGCTAGCCAATCAGTTGACTCGATCACTGAAACTATAATGAAAACAGCTGGAGGTAAGAATGTTACAATTTTGGGCCCAATCATACAGGCCAAGAAAGGAACATATGAAAAATTATTCGATCAGCTCAAGCAAGATGGCTTCTCTCGCATCAGACTGGATGGCGAGATAACAAGGCTCGATGAGGAAGAGGAGGAAGAGAAAGAAAAACTCCATTATCCAAGGCTCGATAGGCAGAAAAAGCACACCATCGAAGTGATCGTAGACAGGCTCAAGCCCTCACCACAAGAAAAGAGCAGACTCTTTGACTCAATACAATCTGCGCTGAAGGTAGGCGAAGGGATTGTTGTTGTTTCAGTTGACAACAAGGATACGATGTATTCACAGAGAAATGCCTGTCCTCACTGCGGTATTTCGCTTGGAGACTTGGAGCCCCGAACCTTTTCATTCAACTCGCCTTTTGGGGCATGCAGGGAATGCAATGGACTTGGCATCAAAATTGAATTCGATCCAGATTTGATAATACCAGACAAGTCAAAGAGCATAATAGAAGGCGCAATAAAGCCGTGGACTGGACACTTTGCAACATTTAGATCTGCGATGCTGCGCGACGTAGGCAGAAAGTTTGGTTTTGACCTTGCGACTCCACTACTCAAGATGAATGCAGAACAAGTTAAGGTAATACTATATGGCAGCAACGAGAGAATCCACTACAAGTACCAATCGCGCTATTCTGACAGCCGATGGGAATATCGTGGGTCATTTGAAGGCGTCATACCAAACCTTGAGCGCATTTATCGCGAAACCGAATCAGAGTCAAAGCGCGAAGACCTAATGCAATTCATGCGGGAGCGCCCCTGCGAATTGTGCAATGGTAGGCGCCTGCGGGACGAAGCTTTGGCAGTCAGGATACAGAACAAGTCGATAATGGATGTGTGTGACATGTCAATAGATGAGTGCTATCACTTCTTCCAAGTGCTAGCGCTCACAGAAACTGAGCGCTACATCGCGAGGACTATACTAAAGGAAATCATGTCAAGGCTTGAATTTCTACTAAATGTGGGGCTCAACTATCTGACGCTCAATAGAATGACTGCCACGCTTTCTGGTGGAGAGTCACAAAGAATTAGGCTTGCGACCCAGATCGGGTCAAACCTGACAGGTGTGTTGTACGTACTAGACGAGCCAACGATCGGTCTGCACCAGCGCGACAATATGCGGCTAATAGAAACTCTTAAAAAACTTCGCGACCTTGACAACACGCTCATTGTTGTAGAACATGATGAGGAAGTTATACGAAACTCTGACTGGATAATAGATATAGGCCAAGGCGCCGGTAGCCATGGAGGAGCTATTGTTGCAAGCGGCCCCCTTGAAGAGATTGTAAATAATCCTAATTCTATTACAGGCGCTTTTCTCAGAGGCGATCAATTGGTTGCCCACCGGCATGAGCGGCGAAAGCCAAGCAAGTGGCTGACTGTTCATAATGCATGTGAAAACAACCTAAAGTCCATTGATGTCCGGTTTCCTCTGGGCTGCATGTCAGCTGTCACCGGCGTTTCAGGCTCAGGCAAGTCGACACTCATAAACGATATATTGTTCAGGGCACTTGCCACACACTTTTACGGTGCAAAGGAAAGAGCCGGTAAGCATGATAGGATATCCGGCCTTGAGCACATAGACAAAGTGATAGGCATCGATCAGTCTCCAATTGGCAGAACTCCAAGATCAAATGCTGCAACTTATGTCAATGCTTTTACACCGATACGGGAGCTATTCGCCAAGACATCTCAGGCAAGAGAGAGGGGATACAAAGCTGGCAGGTTCTCATTCAATGTCTCAGAGGGCAGATGCGACTCATGTGAAGGAGGCGGTGCAAAAAAGATAGAGATGCAATTCTTGCCAGATATCTATGTCACATGTGACGAGTGCAAGGGTAGGCGCTATAATTCGGAAACACTTGCAATTAAGTACAAGGGTAAAACTATTTCAGACGTACTTGACATGACTGTCGAAGAAGCACTAAAATTCTTCTACGCGATACCGACT
>DATDKS010000087.1:0-3694 GCA_036519825.1 Nitrososphaera sp.
AAATAGCATCCACTGATGCTAGCAAAAAGTCAGAAGAAGGAACAATATACTGGTCTAGCAGTTTCAACACAGACTGCTACAACGACTCAATCAGAGCAGGATATCAATGCTATTGGACAAGGTGTGCTAGATGCATTCTTGTTGGGCTAAACTTACAATAAAAATGGCGTAAGAATAGCAAGCATCTTCTCTTTTCTGTTCCTTTTCATGCTATGTGTAATAAATATTCAAATCATAAAGTCCTAAACATTAATTCCACAACCAATATCGGCGTAAAAGTCTTGAGTATAATAACAATCTTCCCTGAATCTTATCTAGAGGCCAGGGGAGCGTCCATTTTGGAGTCTAGCCGATCGCTCATTCAACACTTTGCGAAGATAGTTATCTATTTTTTCCATCATTTCGGGGCTCCCCTCTACCTTGGATTGCAATTGCTTGTCAGTGTATCGTACATCGACGTAGTCGATAGATCCATCAGAGGGATAATATTGATAATCTATGACAATTTTTGACGTCTTGCTGTCCAGCCTAAAGCCCATTGACATTCGTCCACGTATAAACAGCGCTGGCGACCTCCTAGTTTCAGGAATATTACATAGCATCACTCTGGAATGGTTGAACTCTCTTTTGTGGTCTTCGACATCTGAGTGAAAAAGAAAATTGCGCTTGCATTCACAGCACAGCCATATTGTCTTTAGGTCGTCTGGATGCATCTGGTCAATGACAGCTGGTTACTAACCGATTTAAAGGCTAGACATAGATTTCATATTCATTTTATTCAGATTACGGTTATACTGTGAGCTAATTCTACCTTAAATAGTGAGACTCAATAAGCTTGTCTACAGGCAATAGCTTTCGCTCCTTTTGAAGGCTTGCCACCAGCAAAGTCTTTAAGCCTATGCTAATAGCAGGACGTAAGAGGGCAAAACGCTCAGGAATATGCGTGGCAGTTCTTAGAAGTCATAAGTAACAATAACGTTCAACTTCAAAATGTACTAGTAATATCAAGCCGTCTATATCAGCGCATCATTTACCCTCTATGATCATACTGCGAGTAAGCACAAATATACATAACTCCCCCTTCGCAAACACACACATAGACACAGCCATTAGTATAGAGGGATTGAAGTCTCCCGCACGTATATTTTTAGAGGTCCCCCATACAGGATAATGTATTCTTTAGAGACTGGAGCGAAAGGGGCCAAATATACATCCGCTCGGGGTGCTACAATCCATTATTGCTCTCAACAAACCAAGTCAGAGGTGCATATGCAGCTGAGGACTAGCAATAATGAGTTAACCATAATTTTAATGAAATAATGCAATGGGGTCCTTATTTTACCTGCTGCGATTACCGATCGCCAATCAGATTCCTGCCCCTACATCGAGTAGGCAGATAATAATTAAATGAGAAAAGTGTAGATATTGCATCAAGGTTGACGGTAATATTTCCTAAGTCTGTAGAATCTATGACCTTATCCTCAAAGTACGGTTACGATGAATGGCTTGTGAGCCGCTTTCTAGAATATGTGCCCAAGGTGAACGAATTTTTGTCGAAGATGGAAACAACACCCACGCAATACATACGAGTTAATACACTCAAAACTAGCAGAGCGGATATAATGAGTAGGCTGCTGTCAAAGGGATTTGAATTGGAAAGCACCGTAATCCCGGAAGTCCTTGCAATCAAAAAAGCTCCCCTCCCGACTGGTGCCACAAGTGAGTACTTGCTCGGACACTATTACATCCAAGATTTAAGTTCGTGCTTGGCGGTAGACGCGCTGGATATTGCGCCGGGTCAATTCGTTTTAGATGTAGCCGCTGCACCAGGCGGCAAAACGACATTCATCGCCCAAAAGATGAATAACAGTGGGGCCATAATTGCGCTTGAGCCAAATCGTAGAAGAGCGAGGTCGATGTCATTTAATCTTGCACGATGCGGCATATATAACACCTGCATATTCAACGAGGATGGTTTGTATGCGGGCAAGTTTGAAATGAAGTTTGACAGGGTACTCCTTGATGCTCCATGCAGCTGTGAGGGTGTAATAGCGAAAGATCCTACAAGGAAATCCAGCCATACTCCACAGGACGTTGATTATTGCTCTAGAATGCAAGAAAGATTGATAGAAGCTGCGGCAAGCTCGGTCAAGCCTGACGGGATCATGGTTTATTCTACATGTTCATTTGCTCCTGAAGAAAATGAAATGGTCGTAGATAATCTCTTGCGGAATTTTGGCAACATTACCGTTGAACCGGTAACTTATGGCAGCTGCGGACTTACAAGATTTGGTAACTTAAAATTCGACGGCCAGCTAAAAAATGCCCAGCGGCTCTATCCACACCTTCATGACACTACTGGCTTTTTCCTAGCGAGGCTGAGAGTGGATTGATATATTGCAAGCCTGCTAGGCCTGAAAGGACCCAGATTAATAGAGCACTCGATAGGTGGGGTGCTTTTGAATTCTTCAAGGACAAGGCGCTTATGATCGAAAAAGACAGCAAGAAAAAAGTTGTAGTATGTCTTGTTACTAATGGGATCCAAAAGGTGATGATTCATATGATGCACCCTTATCGGTCGGGCCTTGCTATTGGTGAGCTGAAAAAGCAATTCATTCCTTCAATAGCAGGGGCAGACCTTTTTGCACGCTACGGCGAGAGGAACAAGTTCTACATTGTGGTGAATGAGAAGGCAGAAAATCTAGTGCTGTATGGCAGAGATATAATGGGTGAATCCATAATAGAGGCATCGGATGCTCTTCATGAAAACGAACTAGTAATAGTGCTCAACAAATGGTTTGAAGCAATAGCAGTTGGACGAACGCGATTCGGAGGCAGCTCACTTTTCAATAAAGGGAGAGTGACAGTCACTAATATCTCCGATGCAGGACTTTATCTGAGGGAAGAAGGCTAGCTTCAGAGACAAGATGGTCTCGGTCAAGCTATCAGAATAAAACTATCCTTCAAATGCAGGCGGGCCTGGACTCTTGGCAGCCAGATGCCACCGCAGTCAGGCAGAACCAAAAGATATCTTACCATTCTTGTTTGTTTTTGTTTTATTGTTTCCTCGTTGGCTGTGCCATAAATTATCCTCTGAGTATGAACTCGAAATAGTGAAAGCTGAGCTCAATATTATTATTATGCTCCCATCGCATCAGCGTATCGCACAAAAAATAAAATTAGAGGGATAGGGAGCTCTTCTTAGCTTATAATCACTTTCTTGCCTTAATTAGAATAAATATGGCTATTGCCCCCATCATTCCTCCGAGAACCAGAAGCACTTGGATGGGAAAACCCCCAGATGATGTCTGTGCTCCTTCGGGCGCCTCTGATGTAACTACTGCGATCCATGAGCCACCCGATTCTTGGGCGTTTGAGTAACCTGCTATCTGTATTTGTCCGCTTGGAGGTGGGGTCGTTGAGTGCACATTCACGTTTACTCCATCAATTGTTGCAGTTGCATCCTTTTCTGTAATTGTGTGCGTTCCCTCTCTAAGGCTGCTCTCACCAAGGGAATAGACCGATAACGCCTTGGCCCCTCCTGTTCCACTCAAACCTACGGTGCCTCCGTATGTACCTACAGGATCAAATAGAAGATGCCACGAGCCCATAGGAGCATTAAAGTCGTCGAAGTTTAAGATGGGTTCATCCATTACCTCTTTAGCTTGTGTACTTTCAAGTTTTTGAGCAAGTG